>NZ_JAILWF010000008.1 GCF_025699065.1 Nitrosarchaeum sp.
TTCATCATGGATTCATCTTTCATCATGGATTCATCTTTCATCATGGATTCATCTTTCATCATGGATTCATCTTTCATCATGGATTCATCTTTCATCATGGATTCATCTTTCATCATGGATTCATCTTCCATTTTTAATGGAATTGCAGAATTAGGCAGTGCTTCATTCACGGTACTACTTGTAAAGTACGGAGAAATTGCATATGCCACTCCCATTCCAATTATTGCAACTAATGCAACAATTATCAATTTGTTCATAATATAGAATTTTCTTGAAAGTATAAAACCAATTTTCCAAATTATATCCAAATCATTTTTAATATGATTTTAAAGGAAATAGGAAAAAATTGAAAGCATTATTGTTTTAAAATGCATCGCTCACATGGAGAGAAGTTTTTACTTTTTGCATTTTCCAAAGTATCAGGAGTGAAATATTGTCTATCAGTTATTTTCATCTCACTTATTTTACATTCTTTTTTCAAGTTATCTAAGTGATGTACAAGATTAGTTTTTTTATCACCTAATAACCCAATCATACTAATCAATTAGATCATAACTGGAATATAAGGTAAGAATTTCAAATCCAGATTTTCAAATGTATCTAAAAATCAAATAGGTGATAGATATGTTTAAGACAAATTCATGATTTGTTCTGAAATGTTATATCATGATAGTTTTTTTGCCACTATCAAATCTACTTTATAGGTTAAAGTTGAGCGTGAGTTGAGTTTTAAATTCCAAGTAAGAAAAGAAGGCTTTTTTGTCTTTTTAGTAATAGAAAATCTCAACTCCTCCAAGATTGATCTTAAAGTTGATTCGTCAAGGAATTTTTTAACGGAATTTTTGCCTCTGTCAAAATCATAAGGATCAGACATTACAAATGTACCTACATGAATTTGGCGGGAAACTTGTTTTAGATAATCTATTGGCTCTACTAATTCTAAAACATTTAATGCCAATATTAAATCAAATTTTGTCTTACCAAAAATATTAGATAGAAAATCAGCTACAAAATAATCCAAATTATCTTTAGATGTTTTTTTTGCCATACTTAATGCACTAAAAGATCTATCAATTCCAAATACAATTTGATTGGAATCTGCAAGATAATTACTCATAGTTCCAATAGAACACCCATATTCTAACACAAGTTTTGATTTTGGCAATACATCTAATTCATTTTTAATGTTAGAATAAAATTTTGATTTTTGGCTATTTTGATAAATTCTACTCCATCTCTCTTCAAGTGATGTTCTATCTTCAGTTTTTCGTACACAATTTGATAATGAATTTTTGAGAAATTTTTTCATTTTTTCATCAGATGCAGAATTAAATAATTTCCCCCCTAGCATAATTCGTTCAGATAGATATTTTGAAAAATCATCCCATAAAATTGGAATTTTATTAATTATTGGAAATGATAACGAACATTTTTTGCATTCCAAAAGACCTTCTTCAATTTCATTTTCTTTTTTAAATACATCAAGATCTAACTTTGAGCTACATCTAATACATCTAAGAAAATTAAGACTAAATTCATGCATTTTTGTATACCAATCCAAACAATTTGGAACTAATAATTTCTTTTAGATATAAGAGGAATAATGTTAAATGGAGTATTTTGAAGATTTTATGCGATTTGGGAGAATTTGAAGAGTTTGCAGAGGCATTATTTGGTCAATTATCTGTAGAAATCAACGAGGAAAAAGAGATTGCTAAACTTGCAAACTTGGCAAGTGAAGACCTCTCACAGAAAGTTATATTTGAAAAACTAGAAGACATAGTTAATCAGACATATCCAATTTTAAAGAAAAAGGTTGAGGAATTCATAGGAATTAAAATTGCAGAGAATTTAAAAATAGAATTTCCAGAATTGATTGAGCTAAAAAAATTAAAAGGTGAAAAGGTATTTTCAGATGAAAAATCAAAAGCTTTTGTAAGAGAATTATTTGATGCAGTTGCAAATGAGGATCTTAATAAAATTGCAGAGTTGATGAAAAAAGATACTGCAAAATATCTTGTGTATTCTACTTATGCCATACAATATATCTCAAAAATATCTACAACGTATGGAGATTATCTAGATTCTATAATTTACCTTAACAAATTCATACTTTCTAGATACCCACAAATCATATTACACAAACAAGGAGAACCATATGAATCAAGATTCACAAATGTAAATTCAGGGTATTTGGGAGCTGTTAAAATGACAATACTTGAAGAATTAATCCATTCAACCCAAGAAAAATTACATCAATTAAACAAAAATGCCGCAACCCAAGTTAATCTAATTAATGAAGAATTAGCAACAATAATCTTAGAATTAGATAATCAAACGGTAAATAATCTATCAGAGTATTTGCAACTTCAAGCTGTCCCAGATGATTTTCCATTTGCAAAAAAAGCAAATCTGTTTTTCTTCTTAAATCCTGATCACTTCTTAATTGAGCAAATTGGTCCGGATGTTATGACATTTACACATGTGGAAATTGATCCTAAAATTTCAAATGCAATTCCTCAATTATTAGACATTTATAAAAAATGGTTAAATCCAATTCAGCAACATCATGCAGCTTTTACTCTAATGGAAGGAATGGCAGGATTTGCAATAGAAAATATCCTAAAAAACGATCAAGACTTTCAGAATTATTTAACCACCTTTATGGGCACAGATTTCTCGTCATATCAGGTACGAAAAAGTATGGGAAAAGACTTTACAAGAATAATCTATGAAAGATTAGGAAAAAATGCATTCAAAAAATTAATTGAATATCCACCAAATACAAGAGAGCTAAAAGAGCCACAATTATACCTGAACAGGATAAAACAGTAACAATTGCCAGAAAAATTTGATCCCTTAGTAGCTGAGTGGCTTTCATTTGCAAAAAACCCAAATTTCAATTTAGTTGAAAAGTGTCTTAAATTTGCCCAAATTCTAGAATATCCTGATCTAGAAATTGAAAAATACATTCAAAAGATTGCACTAATTGGAAAATCATTAAAAGAATCAATCAGTGATGTAAAAAATCCTACATATCAGGTTTCAATTTTAAATGAGCATCTTTTTCAAAATTTAGGATATGGTGGCGATATTGATGATTACTATAATCCAAAAAATAATTTTTTAAATGAAGTAATTGATAAAAAATCAGGACTGCCAATAACAATCTCAATATTATATGTTGAAATTGCAAAATTTATTGGATTAGAGCTTAAGATAGTTGGATTTCCAAGCCATGTATTGGTAAAATATAATGAAGAAATGATTTTAGATCCTTTTAATGATGGAATACTATTAGATGTAGATGACCTTCAAGATATTTTAGATGAAAATTTTGGCGGAGAACTGGAATTCAAACCAGAGTTTCTTGATGAAATAAGTCATGAGCAAATTCTTGTCAGATTGGCAAGAAATTTAAAAAATTCATATGTTCAATCTTTTGTTTATGACAAAGCACTAAGATGTACAAATATGGTGTTAGCTGTTGAACCAAATTCACCAGATGACATCAGAGATAAAGGAATACTAGAAGAAAGGCTTTTGAATTCAGACATAGCACTAGAATATTTAAACCGATATTTAGAAATTAATCCAAACGCAGAAGACGTAGACTTTATTTTAGAATTAATAAGAAGTATTAAAACAAAAAACTAGTCAATAATTGAACTAACATCTTGGCCATTTTTGATCATCGATATCTCGTGTCTGGCAATCTTGTTTCTTAATGCTCTTTTAAGAATATCAACTTCGCTTCTAAGTAATGCAATTTCATCTTCTAATTTTGCCACTCTTTCATAGATTGTTTCTGCTTCTGAACTCATGATTATCTATCATAAAAAAATTGTCTTAAAAAGTTATGGGTAAATATTTTGATGAGCTAGTTAGTTTTTTGTAACTACAATTCAAATTCCTGGCGACATTTCTCACATTTTCCTCTTTCTTGCCCAGGAGGACCAAGAAGGAATACCTTACCAATTGTCTTACATAAAGGACACATTCCAGTAGTTGCATTTTTCGGACCACTACGAATGATTTTCTGAGTTTTTCTACGTCCCATACATTTACCTCTGAAATCGGTCTATTAAGTTTAATTTTTCAATGCCTAAATGAATACAAAATCGACCTGAATTTAATACAAAAACGATCAGACATCTATGAAAAATGCCAATTAATCGAAGATTCAAGTAAAATATATGATTTTCTTCAATTTGATCATATTCTTAATTGAAGAATTAATAAAAAATTAGAAAAAGAAAAAAATTCAAGAAATTTATAATTTAGGAATGAATCCAAGTGAATTATAAAGTTCCATTAGTCTTTTTATCGATGCATCTTTTTGGTTAGTAGATGGTAATTTAGCTAGTATACTTTGGGCCTCTGTTAATGCATCAGTTTTGAGAATCATTGTTGCCCCAAGTGTTTTACCATCATTTGCTTTCATCACAGCACCATAGAAAGAACATTGTCCTTTTGGAATGACGTTGTTTACACCAAGTGTTACTTTCTCTACATCCGATTTAAGATCAATCATAGCAACAGCTAATGGGTAATCTGTAGCACATGCCTTTACAATATAGCTCCAATACGGAGAACCCTTCTTGTATTGTTCAACTTTTGCTTTAGTCAAGTACTTACTTACAGAACCATCACCACCAACATATGGTGCAGCTTGTGTGCTTTGTAGAGGAGCTATAACTAACGAACCTACTAATGCAGCTAATGTAAAGAATATTATTTTTTTATTCATAAATTCACCTCCTCAGAGAATTGATGAGTGTGAAATTTGCTCTTGGCAAAAGAAATCAAAGTATCACATGATAAATGAGTGCCTGTGATGACATCCCTTTGGCAATGAAGACATTTTCTAACAGATGCTCTTTTACAAACCAAGCATACAGCAATAGGAGCCAAAGGTCCATCACAGTTTTCACATGCATATAAAAAATTACATGGAAAATTAGAAGAAACAAAATTATTTTCTGCTCTGTTTTCAATTGCATTGGAGTCTGGTAAACGTGGGGAATGACGATTCTTTGAAATCAGACTTTGATTTTGCTCTTCTATGTGACTCATTAAATCATATTTCATAGTTTGTTATTAGACAATAACTTAGAGTTTGTGGCATGCCTTAATTTAGATTATTTTTAAAACAGTTTAAATCACTGAATGACTTGATATGAATTCATTGAAATTATCTACAATGTTAATTATAGGAACCTTTGGAATTTTTTTAATTTTTGGAATTTATGGATATTATTCATTTTCAATATCAATTCAAGAGGTAAATAAGCTACTCACAACAAGAAATGAAGGATTTGCATTTAACATGATGCAGGATCTTGATGAGTATGTTGATAAAAGAATTGAAGATTTTAGACAGCTGACAAAACTTCCGATTATTCAAGAGTCCTTAATGAAATCAAATCAAGAATTTCTACATAGACAACAAGTGCAAAAAATAATGAAAGAGCAAGATCCTCTTACGAATATTGAAAATCAACCATTTATTTCACCAACTGTAAATACTGAATTGATATCAGAATTAACTGAAGTAATTGATTTCTATAAATCAGAATATGATTATGATGTGGTATCAGAATTATACATTACAAATATCCATGGTGCAAATGTTGCGATAGATACTGTAACATCAGACTATAGACACGACAATGAAAAATGGTGGCAAGAAGCAAAGTCAAAAGGCACATACATAGGAGAAACAGAATATGATGAAAAATCCAAAAATTACATCACATCAATAGGTTTGAGAATAGATGATCAAAATGGAGAGTTTTTAGGAATACTTAGAGTTTCATTAACATTAAACGATTTAATTCATGAATTTATCAATGATGCCGAAATTCTCAATGTACAAAACAGATCAATATTATTAATTAATGAAAAAGGGCAAACAATATACTCAAATGGAATTCAAGATTTCCGAGAATCTCAAGCTGTTCCATATTTTGATTTAATTCAACCTTTGAAGGATGTAGGAACCATAAACATTTCTGACAATCCAGACGAACCTAGTTTCATTTCATATGCAAAATCTACAGGGTATAAGCAATTCGAAGGCTTTGGATGGACATCAATAGTTGATCAGTCTAGTTCTTCATTTACTGCAGAATTTGTTGATCTGAAAAATTCTTTCCTTGTAATATCAATTTTGGGAATGATATCATCAGTAATGATTGGACTTATTTTATCATATTTTATTTCAAATCCATTACGTCTGTTAAGTAAAATGGCAAAACAATTCTCAGGAGGAGATTTTGACTCTAATTTCAAAGGTTCAAAAATTATGGAAATCAATATGATTGGTAATTCATTTAATTCAATGGGTCAATCTCTTAAAAAATTAATTGAAACTGAAAAAAAATTAGCTGAATCCCACGCAATGATGAAAAATGAAAGATTAGGAGCAATTGGTCAACTTTCAGCAAGCATGGCACATGATCTAAAAAACCCACTTGCTACAATTAAGACATCAGCAACCATAATTCAAAAACAGGTGAGCAGCAAAGATCCTGAAATAGAAAAAGCGATGCAAAGAATGGATAGAGCTATATTCCGCATGTCACATCAAATAGATGATGTTTTAAATTTTGTACGAACTACTCCGTTGAATTTATCTGAAAAAAGAATATCAGACATCATAAACGAGTCAATTGATTCTTTAGAAATACCAAATAATATTAAATTAAAAATGACAGATTCAGATTTCACAATTTTATGTGATACAAAAAAACTTGAAATTGTTTTTACAAATATCATTTTAAATGCGATACAGGCAATTGGTAAAGCAGATGGAAGTATCGATGTAAAATCACAGATCATAGATGACAGTATCAAAATAGAAATATCGGATTCTGGACCAAAAATACCTTCTGAAATATTAGATAAAGTGTTTGAGCCACTTTTTACAACCAAAGAAAAAGGAACAGGCTTAGGTCTTTCATCATGTAAAAATATCATAGAACAACACGGAGGAACCATCTCAGCTCATAACAATCCAACTACATTTACAATAATACTTCCAAAAAAGACAAAGAATCAGTAAGAGATTTTAACAGAAAACCAACACACTTTGTAATGGATAAAAAAAAGATCGTTCTTATCGTTGATGATGATGTAGATCTTTTAGAAAATACTGCATTTTTGATAAAAAGTGCAGGATATGATGTAGTAATGGCTCAAAATGGTGTCGAAGCTGTTCAAAAATACAAAGAAACTAATCCAAATCTAGTATTAATGGATGTAAGGATGCCTATTATGGATGGGTATGACGCATTTTTTAAGATTAACCAATATGATTCTAATGCCAAAGTAATTTTAATAACAGCATATGCACATGATGAAAAAAAACATACCAAAGCAAAAAGCCTTAATCTAATTGATACAATCTCAAAACCTTATACTATTGAACAGCTTGAAGATGTCATCTCAAAAAATGTTTAGGATTTAAGCTTCTTTATTTGTTTGAATCTGTTTGTATAAAATGATATTGCTTCATCAACAAATTTGTAGTACCATTTTTTTAATTCGAGATCATTGTCTAGTAATTTTTTCCATTGTTTAGTACTATTATTTGATTTCTTTGATGAGATCAAAAGATTAGTATAAAACCAATAAGATATCTGATTAGCAAGATCTTCTTCATTTATCTGCTCAAAATTATTTTGATATTTTACATTAATGTATGTCATCAATTCATAAATTGGCAAAGCTGTAATATTAGAAATTTGAATATTATCCATAAACATTCCAGTTGCCAATGTTTTTAATCTGTCTGTATCATTTCCAATGATGGATTTTATATAATTCCATTTTCCAAAAATTTGTGGTAATACATTAGCATATTTTTCTGCCATCTTTTCAATATCTTTTTCTGATAGATTCATGACATCTAGACAATACAAAATTCCATGAAGAGATAATCTGTAAAGATCCGACGGTGCTTTTTGAATATTTTTTCCATCTTTTACTACTAAACCAACATCTAGCAAACCCATAGTATGTTTTCCTCGAGCCATTCTTCCAACTAACAGTCTACGATAGTCTTTTTCTTGTGTTCTTATATTAGAAGAATCTGAAAGATGTGTTTTTGCCATACCCCATGTAGTGAGTTTGCCATTTACTGCTAGAATCTCTAGTAATCTTTGTACATTTTCATGATGTTTTGGACCTTTTCTATTTCGGTATGAATATTGTCCAAAAATACGATGTGCAGTAGGTCTAGTGTATTGTTTGTATGCTGAAAGATTCCCATAAACTGCACCTTGTTCTTTTATTGATGGCATGCCACAAACCAATATGTATCAGCATATAATAATCTACAAAGGCAAATTTATGATAAAAACCATAAAAATGCATATTTTGGAATTTAGCTCAACGTGTAATTTTGACAATATTATAACTAGATGATATAGGTCATGGAATCAAGGAATATGTATGTATTAGCAATATCAGGATGTATCATCATAATTATTGCAATATTTTTTAGTTTAGGTTTAGAGAAAATAATTATCAAACCACTTATCAAAAATTATGCAGTATTAGAGATGGAAATAATATTAAAACAATCAACACCACTTACTTTATTGACAACAAATATTTCAGATTTAGTGCCACATGGAAAATAAAAGATGTTTTTAGTATGAAGTTTATTTTTACAATATTTTTAGTGATAGGAATTATAATGTATCCTGTAGATAGTTTTGCAGAATCATCTGTCAGTTTAGATAAAAAATCATACATAGTTGGGGATAAAATTAAAATTTCAGGGAGAGTTATTTATGAAGAAAATATACCTATTGTGATTCAGGTTCGTAGTATTTCAGATATGGTTGCAATAAAACAATTTTTCCCTTTAAAATCAGGATCGTTTTCAACAGATATTGATGCAATCGGTCCTAAATGGTCACAGTCAGGATCATATACTATAATTATTTCATACGGTAATGAAAAATTTGAAAAGATTTTTAGTTTTTCTACTATCAATACATCTGAAAAAGAATCTGAACAAACAAAACATACTCAAGAAATAATCCAATCTCAAAAACCTAAATCAAAAATTTCAATATCAGATTTTCCAAATCCCACACTTTCTCCAAACTACTACATCAACTTGTATAATACGGATTCCGATTTTAAAAAATTATTTGATACATCATTCCCTGAGTACAAAATTCAAGAATTAGTAGGATATGAATTAACAGAAATTCCAGGATTCCCTGATAATGATTTATCTCCACAATATTATGTGGACAGATATTCAAATGAGCCAAGATTTAGAGTATGGTTTGATTCACAATTTCCTGACAAAACAATTTATGATATCGTAGGCATGTCTGAAAAAACTAGACCTACGATGCCCAGCTGGATTAAACAATACGTTCAGCTATGGTCCACAGGAGAGATAACAGATTCGCAATTTATTTCAGGAATTACAGAGTTAATTCAAAAAAAGATACTCATACTTAGTGACGATATAATAAAAACAAAGAATTCAGATAACAATATTCCATCATGGTTTAAAAATACTGCAACTTGGTATTCAAATGAAACAATTACAGAAGACGATTTTTTGCTCGGATTACAGTTTCTTATTGAAAAAAAGATAATCACAATTCAAACTTAGGTAATTCAAATAGTTAAAAAATAAAAATACATGAATAATTGAAATGTAACTTTTAATAATCAAACATAGTATAAGAAAATATTGAATTTAAAGATATTATTTCTAATTGTTACAATATTTACTTTTGCAGGATTAGTATTTTCACCATCATACGCTGATGTAGTATCACCAAAAAAACAGTTATCTTTTGGAATTGATCTAGAAGATATATCATGCAAAGAAGGATTTATGCGTGTATATTTACTAGAACATGAAACGCCTTCATGCATAAAGATTTCATCAGTAAAAAAATTAGTACAGAGATATATGATTTCAGATTTTGATCTAAAGCAGTTTGAAAAGAAAGAAAAAACAACACTTCAAGAAGTTGGTTCTGTTAAAATAGAATCTACTTTCCAATCCCTTTCAAAATCGGGTAAATCACAGATTCCAGTATATGATGTAATATTCAATGTTTGTTCTATATCACAATCTATTGAATCACCAGTAATTGAACTAAAATCAAATGCCGAGAAAAAACAAATCCAACTTGCAAATAGTATTGAAGCAAAATCATGCCAAATATCCGTAGGACAAATTCAGTCCAGTAATCCAGAATCAATATCAATACAGCTAATCAACAAGGGAACAGTTTCTCAAAAAATTAGTGATTTAACGTTAACCATTAACAGTTTACAACTTGAGCTTGAAACTCAAAGAAAAAATCTTTCAGAATTAATTAAGAATAAATCGGAAAAATCACCTGAAGTAAGCTCAACAATTGAACAGATTTCTAAACTAAGAAAACAGACTAATGATGTACGTGATGAACTTAATTCATATCTATTATCATTGAATCTTACACCTACAACTACTAAAGATACTTTAAAGATACCACCACCAACGCCACGAAAAGCATCAGAAGGAATGATGGTTAAAATTATTTCTAAATACGATAATCCAATAAAAAATAATTATGATATTGCATTTGAAGCATGTTCAGGAAAAGAAATTTTGAGAATCCCAATAATCACAGTAAGTTCAGATTTAGAATCAAAAACAACTCAATTAGGCGATAAAATATCTCCAAATTCTTGTTTGATCTCTGGAACTAAGATAAGTGCCAGTGATCCAAATACTATCCAAATAAGATATCAAGATAGCGGTGCAAAAGCACAACAAATAGATGATTTAGATAAAAAACTCGATGAATTAAATAAACAATTCTCAGATGTGAAAAAATCGCTTAATGAGTTAATCAATCTTAAACCTCGTCCTGCAGACTTTGCTCAAAAGGCAGATAATATATCTCAAGACATCATTAAATTAAGAGATGAAATTTTGTACACAAAGTCTTTAAAATATAAAATATTAAGTACTGAGTAATTTCTTGTGTGAAAAATTAATTCAGGTAAAAAATAATAAATTTTTAAAGAAAATTAGATTCTAAGATTACCAGATTTAACATGTTTATATTTTGATAAATCTAAAATATTTTCTATTTTAATATCTGATTGATACTTGGCGTTTACATATGTTCTGTAATCATTACATGTATCCTTTTTTAGAATTTTGTCTGTAATCCCAATGTATTGTTCAGATTTTGATTGTATTAGAAAAGATGGTTTTAGAATTGTGGTATCTGCGCATGCTTTGAATTTAACTAAAAACTTTTCAGAGTCTATAGAAATTGAATATAGTATATTCACATTTGCCTTTTTACCCATTTTATTGTGAGATAATAATTCAAGATTTGAATAATATTTATCAATTTTACTTTTTCCGACAAAATTCCAATCTGAATTTTTGTAAAGTTGTATACAATTGTATATAGATTTTCTGTCCTTATATTTTTCTTGAAATTTCTGATTTCCCATCTCCTTGTATCTAACATACATTTGTTTACACATATTTTCATCAACTTTTACCTCAGCAAAGGATAACGGAACAATAATCACAGGTAGCAAAAGTAAAAGAACGGAAAAAATACCCAATCGATTTAGATTATTTTTAGTTTTTATCAAATCACTGAAAAAATTTGAAGAAAAAATTACAATTATTGAAGATAAGACATCCTGAGATGTAAGAGATATCTGTGTGCGATTGATGTCTTCGGTTTTGGGTATTTTCGTATTTAATTTGCTAAATCAATAGTATTATTACATAATTATTGGTTTGTGGCATGCCATAAACTATCATAGAAAATATTTCTCATTTAGATAACGAATTCTATGGCGCGGGGAGAGGGATTTGAACCCACGGGTCATTGCTGACATGGGATTAGCAATCCCACGCCCTACCAAGCTAGGCGATCCCCGCACAGACTGCCTTGAATTAATCTGTAAATAAATTCATTCTTCGCCAAATTGGTGGTAGTTAGTCACGATATCATCAAGTTTCATTCTTTTTCCACCCACAATTTTTAGTTCAACATGAATAGATTTGTTGGAAATAGTAATGATATTGTATGTGTTTTCAAACAATCCCCTAACTCTTTCAGATGTAGCAGTTCCAGCATTTACTACCATTAGTTTTCCGAAATTCCACTCCCATGGTCTATGTTTATGACCACATAAAACAAGATCAACTTCAGTATCAAGTATAGTTCTTAAAACATCTCCTGCATCTACTACAGTTAATTGATCAGAACCAGTATCCGGAATTGCTATTAAATGATGGTGCATTGCCAAGATCTTTATTTTGTTTTTGTATTTTTTCATTGTTCTCTCAAGCCATAAGTTTTGACGGTATCCTACTTCACCTTCGTTTCTATCAGGACGAGCAGTTCCAAGCGTTACCAAAACAACATCATCACTTAATTCATTTATTGCTTCAAAGGGGAAAAATTTTTTGAATAAGAGATAACCAGTATTTCTATAGTCATGATTTCCGCTAATAGTAATAATTTTTTTCGTGTTAAATTTTTTCAATAATGTCTTACATTCCTCATATTCTTGCACCAGCCCTTCATTTGTAAGATCACCAGTAACAACAATAACGTCAGGGTTAAGTTGATTTATCTCATCAACTAGTTGATCAAATTTATTTTGAAGAAATTGTGAACCTACATGAAGATCAGAAATTTGTACAATTAGCATTTTTCTTAATTTAGTAAATTCCGCTATTAAACTATCTCTATAGTATCTATGTAAATATTTCAAACCCAAGGTAGGATTAAATAATAAACATAGCAAGTTTTTGCAGTTTTGAGCAAAAAAGCTGCAGTAATGAGAGGAGATGGAATAGGTCCTGAAGTAGTTGATTCTATGCTCAGAGTTTTAAAAGAATGTAATTCCCAAACAGAAATTATTCTATGCGAAGCAGGCTCAGAACAGTGGGATAAAAATGGAAGAAAAGACAAGTCATACATCCCAGATGCCACAATGAAGACTCTAGAAGATTCAGATGCTTGCTTTAAAGGGCCTACAACAACAATACCGGTACCAGATGCACCAAGAAGTGTAGCTGTTACATTACGTCAAAAATTTGAATTATACTCTAACATTAGACCAACTAAAACATATGATAGATTAACACCTAATCGAAAACTAGATTGTGTTTGCTTTAGAGAAGCAACAGAAGGACTCTACACAGGTTTAGAAGTAAAAGTTACAGATGATGCAGCAATTGCAATTAGAAAGATTACTAGACAAGGATGTAGTAGATTTATGAATTCGGCAGTAAATTGGGCAAACAAATACAATATGAAGAAAATGGTTGCAATTACTAAAAGAAACATCCTAAAACAGACAGATGGCATATTTTGGGATGAAGTGCAAAATTCTATCAAAGGTACAGACATACAATTATCTGAAATTTACATTGACAACATGGCACAACAAATGGTAGTTGCTCCAGAACAATTCAATGGATCAGTCTTGGTAAGTACCAATTTGTTTATGGATATAATATCAGAATTGGCATCTGGACTAGTAGGATCAATTGGATTGATTTATTCTGCAAATATGGGAGATAATTATGCCATGTTTGAAGCAGCTCATGGAAGTGCACCACAGTTTGCAGGACAAAATAAGGTAAATCCAACTGCAACGATCCTATCAGGAGCTTGGATGATAGAGTATCTTGGAGAGACAGAAATACGAAATGCAATTTTTGCTGCAACAGAACAAGTAATTAACGAAGGCAAAATTGTAACATGGGATATTGGTGGTAATGCAACTACAACACAAATGACGGATGCTATTATATCATACGCAAAACAGAAACTCCGAAAATAAAGAAAATCTTACTTTTGTCGGACGGCTTCAACTAGAATTAACTCTTCAAAAAATAATTTCTTTTTGGCAAGAATTCGTGGTTTCAGGCATAATTTTTGTGTGTATTCTATTAATTTTTGGTAATTAGAAAGAGATGTGGTTACAAAAAGAAATTTTCCGCCAATTTTGATATTTTTATAAATTGAATCAAATATTTTTTTTGGAATTTCAAAGCCTTCAATTCCTCCATCAGTTGCAGCATCTAATACTTTATCAGTTGCAAGATATGGAAGATTGCACACAACTAGATCAAATTCCAGATTTAATGCATCAGAACCATTACAACAGACTAGATTTTGCGTAGGATATGTTTGATTTTTTAATATAGTAAAATTAATGTCAGTCCCAACAACAAAAGTAAAATTCTTCCACAAAAGTTTCGTTAAATATCCAGAACCGCTTCCAACATCTAAAGCTGAGAAACCTTTCTCTTTTTCAATATAATCAGATATGAAGAAAGTATCTTCAGAGGGAGGATATTCCTCATCCCTTAAGAATTTCTTTTGCAAGTTCAACTATTTCATCACCTGAAAGATCATCTAATCGTTTCTCAATAACAGTTTCTTTTCCAAACTGTTTAAAGATATTTTGAAGTGTTTTTCTTCTGTAAGAGAACATTTTGTTTATAACATGAATGAGATCTTTTTCAAGTAATTTTTTTTTAGTGATTTTAAGAACTACAGAATCAATTTTTGGAGGAGGTGAAAAATTTTGTTTTCCAATATCTAGAATTTTTTCAATTTCAAAAGCAGAATTTGCAATAATACTTACAGATCTTCTGTTCTTTGTAGATTTTGCAAGTAATTTTTCTGCAAATTCTTTTTGAACCATAATCACACCATGAGAAAAAGGAGTGTTTGCAAGCCATTCAATAGCATCTTTACTTTTTGAATAAGGCAGATTAGATACAAAAATAGAAAAAATATTCTTTTGTTTGAATCCATCACCAAACTCTAAAGAAAGATTTGAAATTTTGGAAAAACGAGATTTTGCTTTTTCGTATAATTCTCTATCAGCATCAATTGAAATCACTTTTTTTGCATTTTCACATAGTAATGGAGTCAATATGCCTAACCCTGTTCCTAACTCAAAAACAATGTCATTTTTAGTTATATTAGCCTCTAAAGAAATGGATTTTGCGATTGTATTTGAGGTTAGAAAGTGTTGACCTAGTCGTTTTCGTTTGATCATTTTTTGACAAAGAGATTCATTCTACTTTCACCAGTAATCTCATCCATGATTCTCTCTGAGATATGTTTGATTGGTTCTTTGAATCCCACACGTTCCTGCAAATCAGCATAACTTTCAAATGCTTTCTTTTCTCTTTCTTCTAGCATTATTTTCATGTATGTTTTTCCAATTCCTGGAATTAATTCCAGTGCATGAATTCTAGGTGTCAATGGTCTTGCATTATTAAGATAATCTACGAATCTACTTTCATTATGAGTGACAATATTTTCAACAACTCCTCGTAATTCACTTTGAGCAGATGATGAAATATGTTCATATTCTAGCTTTCCTAAAACAGAAAGAACTTTTGTTCTTCCCTCTTTTCCAATGTAGATTCTTTCTCCTACATCAAATGTTGAATTTGGAACTCCAAGAACTTCAAGTAAAGTAAGTCTATCCTCACCAATCGCAGTGATAATAATTCCGTCACGTCCACGTACTGTAGATGATTTACCACGCGGATTAAAATCTAAAACATATGCATATTCCTCATATTTTCTAGGAGGGGATTGTGCCCTGTGCAAAATAAATCTCCTTGAAACTTAGTTCCCCTTGATTATCTTGAGCATTTTTTCTAGAGTTTCAGCAAGAATAAGTTTCTTCCAACCAAATGTAAATGAACGTAGTTCAGCCAAACTAGTTGGTCTAATATTTACAATTTCTACTGCTTCTTCCTCAGTTAAATCACAATCTTTCATTAGTTGTTTCTTCATTTCTTTAGCATCTTTTGGATCAATGGTCACAAATTTTGAGACATAATCGTATGTCCATCGTTGAATTTGATCCATTTCTTCAACATCAACTTTACCTAAAATCTCTTTAACTTCGGATAGAGAAATGCTTTGTTTCTTTTTTATCTCTTCCATGATTATACACCGAATGGTTTGATATGATCTAATCTTGTGATTAAGGTTTTTGTTTTATTCCCTAATTTTACATCTAGAGTAATAGCACGTCTGCCTACATGGGTAATGTTACCTACTTTCCCATGATAGCGTCTATGAGGCAAACCTTTGTGTTGTCTAGGATCTATAATTACAAGTGCTTGTTCTCCTTCATGATATTCTCTAAGTAAGAATGATACGCCTCTAGGAGCAGTTTTAGTCATCACAGATCTTGCTTTGTGCTTAAATCCGTGTGAACGACCATGAGATTTCTTAGTTGCCATATCTGAGTAGATTCCCCAGTGACCCTATTTTAACAGTTTCTAGTCATGCATTAGAGATAATGTCGGTTCTGAGTTGTCCACATGCAGCTGAAATTTCAGATCCCTTCTCAACTCTTACTGTACAATTTACATGAGATTTTAGCAATATTCTTTCAAATTCAAGGATATTCTTTTTGGATGGACGCTGAAAATTTCCTGCGGTTGAATTTATTGGAATTAGATTAACATGAGATCCATTTCCCTCTAAAAGAAGTGCAAGTTCGTTTGCAATTTCTTGTGAATCGTTAATGTTTTCAATTAAAGCATATTCAAATGTAACACGTCGTCCAGTTCGTTTAAAGTAACGTTTTCCTGCTGCAACTAGTTCATTTACTGAATGAGGTCCAGCTGTAGGAACTAATTTTTTGCGTAATTTATCATTTGGTGCATGTAATGATATTGCTAATCCAATTTGAAGATCTTCTTCTGCAAGTTTGTCAATACCAGATATTATCCCAATAGTAGAGATTGTGATGTTTCTCTGTCCAATTCCAAAACCTCGTGGATGTGTAAGTAAACGAACTGCGCGAATTGTTTCATCATAATTTGCAAGAGGTTCACCCATTCCCATAAAGACCAAATTTGTGATATGCTGACCTCGTTGCTGAAGTAAATTTGCAAAATGAATAACTTGGGCTACGATCTCTTCTGCCTTTAGATTTCTCTCAAAACCCATTTGTCCAGTCGCACAAAAAATGCATCCCATTGCACACCCAACCTGAGTTGAAACACAAATAGTAGATCTAGGATGGCCACCAATCTTTGTGGGTTCATATTGTATCAGAACTGTTTCAACTGGAGTTCCATCAGTCAGATTAAGCAATAATTTTGTAGTATCACCATCATCACTTACTACTCTATGAGTTTCAGTTGCAGAACCAATTGTATATCCATCTGCAATTAATTTATCTCGCATTGTAATCGGTAGTTGTTTTAACTCGGTGATGTTTTTTGGAAATTTATAATATAATGGGTATAGTATTTGATCTGCCCTATATCGCGGTTGCCCCATATCATTTACTAATTTTTCCATTTCCTCAGGTAACAAACGATAAAGATCAGTCATTATATTTTCACGATACCTCTCATATTCAACAATTAAGGCACTGTTATAATATTATAATTTAATCGAGACTCAATTTTTAAAACAAAATAAAATTTCTGAAAATAAAATAAAAAGAAGAAAAAGAAAATTACTCTTCTAATGACTCTAAATCATCATCAGAGTCAAGATCTTCAGTGGCTTGAACCATCTCTAGTTCGGTAGTTCCAGATGTAGATTCAACCAGTGTATCAGGTGTAGAATCAACAGTAGACTCGGTCATGGTTTCAGGTTCTTTCTCTTTTTTGGTTGCTTTTTTGGCTGCCTTTTTACCTGGCTTTTTCTCAGTATCTTCTAGGTCCATCACTCCTGCTTCACCCAATGCAAAGATTACTTCTTCTTCTGGATGGTGTGGACTATCTACCATTCGGGCAATTCGTTTCTTGCCTGATTTCTTAAAGTATATTCGGTATGTACTTGTGTGAGCAACTACGTTTCCACCTATTGGTCTAGTTGGATCACCAAAGAAAACATCAGGAGATGCCATTACTTGATTTGTGGCAATTGCGGCACAGTTGTAAGTTTCTGCAATTCTAGACAACATGTGAACAAAATGATTTAGTTTTTGTTGTCTATTTGACAATGTTCCTCTACCAAGATACTCGGCACGGAACAATCCAACTGCAGAATCTGCAATGATTAGTCGAATATTGTTTTCTTCGATTATAGGACCAGCTTCTTCGAGGATCAATGTTTGATGTGCGCTGTTATATGCACGTGCTACAATTATTCTGTCAAGAACTTTTTCTGGATCCATTTCATGTGCTTGTGCAATAGATACAATTCTTTCGGGTCTGAAAGTGTTTTCTGTATCAATATACAAAACACCACCATCCAATCCACCTTCTGTTTTTGGTTTTTGAACCATTACAGCTAGTGTATGCGCAAATTGTGTTTTACCTGAACCAAATTCACCATAGACTTCTGTAAGAGCCTGGGTTTCAATACCTCCATCAAATAGGGTATCAAGACAGTTAGTACCAGTTGTAATTTTACCAATATCTTGTCTGCGTTTGTACACTTCACTTGCAGTAACAAAATCTCTGGAGATCAATCCAGTTTCAACCAGATGTTGTCTTGCTTTGTTTACAATTTTTTCTGCAGTGTCTTTTTCCATTCCAGTTATTTCTGCAATTTCCACAGGACCTCTTACGATAAGATCCATAACATTGTGTACTCCTGCGTCGGATAATTTTCTAGTAGTTACAGGACCTACGCCCTCCAAACTATCTAATCTTAAATCTTCTACCATACCGTATGGTACGGTACTAGTACTTTATAACGTTATTGTTTTGAAAAATGATCGCAAAAAGATAACTTGTTATAACAATTTTGATCTAACGTCTCTTTCTTCTTTGTCCAGGTTTATTTTGTCCTGGAAATCTACCCAATTCAAATCGTTTTTTGAAGTTACTCTTGTTTCTAAGACTAGAGTTTGTACCAACAATTTTTCTTCCTTCAACTTTAGGAGTTTGTCCTCTTACTTTACCTGCTTTGGTAAGTGAACCGTGAGTTGCCATAATTTAATCATCTAAAATAGCAAATTTATGTATTTGTATGATTACCAGTATTTTGTCTTAATTGTTTCAATGACGTGTTCATGTTCTTTACTTTTATGACGTGCATATCTTTCCATTGCGCCTAAAGGAATGCCTCCCAATGATCTTGCAATTGCATTAAAGAAATATCTTTGTGGTCCTTTTGCACCGGTTTTTGTCATGAATTTTTGAATTCCGTATTTGAAATTATGTTGCCAAGTTTTATAGAGTACACCTAGTTGTGCAGGTGTCATTTCGTTTCCAATGTTAAAGAAATCAGATTTTTCTAATAATCCAATTGGAACAAAGGTAAGAGCTGTAGCAGTAAACATTGAATCTGGTTGTTCATGTTCTAATTCTGTGATTAAACGAATAGTATCCCAAGAATCTTCAGGTTGTTCATCATTGTCAAGTCCCATAATCAAAGTAAATGCTGGAATCCAATAATCTTTATTCAGAGTTTTTACACCTTCTTTTACTACCCAATGCCATTCACTTGGATCATATGGAGCAAGTTTTCTATCGGCATATTTTCCAATTAATCTCAAACTTCCTGTTTCAAAACCAGCTTGAATTCCAATCATGTTATCAGGACTAGATTTGATTATTCGTGAAAGGTTTGGAATTAGTTTTTCATCAGCTATTGCACCTGCCAAAGTACCATGAGTTGGGTTTGTATGGCCTACACCAGTTGACATGATAGCAGTAAATAGTTCTTCAAGTGCTTCTCTATTAGGTTCCATTCCTTTTGCAGTTCGAGGATCCATTCCATATACAAAAATATCATCGCTGTGAATCCAGGCAGATTTTGCACCACCTTTTTTGATGTTAACTTCAATTTCACGTTTGACTTTTTCCGGTGAATAATATCTCAATGATCTTAATGTAACATCACAGAATTTACAACCTCTACCACATCCTCGCATCACTTCAACCATTCCATGCATGCTTGGTTCTACAATTTCAGGAATTTCATCTAAATCTGGTCTATCCCAAAAATTTACAAATCTCCCATGAATTTTTTTTCCATTTCTCTCAAATTCTTTTATGTTTACTTTAAAGTCACTACGTTTTCTAAAAGGATCCATATTTTCAAAGTCGCCATTAATTAGATAATTGAAAAATCTGCCCGCGTGTCCATCAATTTCTGGAGCAATACCACCAAGTTCTCCTTCCAATATAGCATAGATACCAAATTCTTCAATTTTTTCGGGATCATAGTTGTATTGCCAAGTACCAGAAGCACCAGAAATAACTTTAGCTTTACTTCCGGTTTTTAGTTTTGCAGTTTTAATTCGTCGATGTAATTCTGTGTTGTAAAATTCATCATAAGAAGTTTGTTTACGTCCATATGTGAAAGTCATTGTAACAGGACCCATTCCTAATGGATCCATTTCATATGTACCAACAACTTGTGTATCAGGTCCAATGAATTTTTCAATGTGATCTGGATGTGCAACAACAACATCTTCACGTCTAAATCCATCACGGAGTAAACCTGCCTCTACTTTACGTAATCCATATGGAGCGTAGTTTGCCACACCATTTGTGTGAGGAATGTAATTACAAATAAAATCAAATAAAATCTTTGGAGTAACCTGATTTCCTAGAATCTTATACAAAAGACTTTTCTTATCACGATTTGGGTCTACTGCAGGAGCACATCCGAAAAACGTAGCTAGAGATAAACCACGATACGGAGACATTAATGTACGATCTGCTGTTAATACTATCTTTGGGGTACCCAATACTCTTCAACGCAATAATTTCATGATTTATTTTAAACCTTGCTGACCAAACTTAATAATTTTCTAGTATTCCAGCCTTATTCCTATGAAAATGACCAAATTCCATGTTTAAAATTAAATGATCACCATCAAACACTGTACCATCTTTACAAACCAAATCTTCTCCAACACAGCAACTCCCACAAATTCCCACACCACACTTCATCATACGCTCTAGACTTGCTTGAACAAACAATCCTCTAGAATGAGCTAGTTGGACAGTTTTGTACATCATTATTTCAGGGCCACATGTGTAGATACCATCAAAACGAGTTTCATTTACAAGTTTTTCAACCATACTAGTAACAAACCCCTTCTCTCCATAAGTTCCATCATCTGTAGTGATAATTACACGGTGAGGATTGTTTTTCAATAAATCATTTGCCAAGTCTTCAAAGAAAACTTCATTCTTTGATTTTGCACCAATTAGAACTGTGACATCGTCATTAGGTTTTATGTGTGTCAATAAACGCATCATAGGAACTAGTCCAGTCCCACCACCTACTAGCAAAAGTTTACCTTGTTTAAGATCAAATGAATTTCCATATGGTCCTCTTACACCAATTTGCTGGCCTACCTTAACATTAAACAAACCCGTAGATGCTGGACCGTGTTTTCTAACAGTAAAAGCAGCTTTACCAGATTCTTGAGCAATCATCACACTCATTGGCAGTTCATTGATTCCAGGTATCCATACCATTGCAAATTGACCAGGAAGAACACTTGACATTACATCGTCAGAAAAAATCAGAGTTCTAACAGTAGGTGTTTCATCAATTACTTTTTCAATTACACAAATTTTTGTATGATTAAGATTTCTTTGCAAGTCCTATCATCTCATTTATTTTTGAATATCCTTTTCTTTTCATATATTGAAGTATTCCATTGTTAATATCATTAAAAACATGTATCCAATTATCACCAATTGCACTTCCTATTTGAATTGCAGATGCACCTGCCAAAATAAATTCAATCGCATCTTCCCATGTAGATATCCCACCACATCCAATTATAGGAATATCATATTTTGAAGATATTTCATAAACACATCGTAAAGCAATAGGTTTAATCGGAGTACCAGATAGTCCACCGAATTTATTACTAAGTATTGGTCTTTGGGTTTCAACATCAATTGCAATAGCTCGTATTGTATTAATTGCAGTTATTGCATCAATACCAGAATCAACTGCAGCACTTACAGTATTAAGATAATGAGTTGTTCCCAGCCCTACTTTTGCAATTACTGGTACATGAGTAGAATTTTTTACAGTACTAACAATTTTTTTGACCAAATCAGGATCATCACCTACTTCTAATCCAACTTTGGCAACATGAGGACATGATAAATTCAATTCATATGCAATAACTTTTGAATTTTTAAACTGTTTAATCATTGTTGAAAAATCTTCAGGAATAGAGCCTACAAGACTGATAATTATTGGAACATCTTTGTTAGGTTCTATCATTTTGGCAAAATTTGGAGCACCTGGATTTGATAATCCTACTGCATTAATCCATCCACCACCATTTATTCCAAATATTGTAGGATTTGGATATCCATCCCAAGGTTCTGTACTTAGGGATTTACTTACAACTGCTCCTGCACCTGAACGATAAAGTCGATTAAAGACATCTAATGAAATACCCAATATTCCGGAGGCCAGCATTGCAGGTTTTTCTAGCTGAATTTTTCCTATAGAAGTAACCAGGCTGGGTTCCACTTTGAATCATGTACGTGGTTTCGAATATAATAGTTGATTCACCGTGTTTTTAGTACCTTTTTAAAAGGAGACCTGAAATTAACTATTCATGTATTCTGTAATCTTAACAGAATTTGGAATCGTGGTTTTTAAAGATGAGAAACTCGAAAAAGCATTTCCTTTCAAAGATGCAGTTCGAGATTATATTTCTGTGAAAAAAAAGGAATCAAAATTAAATGAACTTGTGAATTACCTTGGTCCTCTTCAAAGAGGAATTTCAGTTAGTGATGAATCATTGATGACATTACTGAAAAAAAATTCCATAGATGCACAAATGATGGAAGAATTAGAATTAGAAGAGATTCAGTCCACAAAACCACAAATTATTGTTGATTCAGGATTTGCAAAAAATATTTCAGAAGCATTATCAAAGCTAAGAGAATTTGCAATGGGATTATCATCATCAAAAGTTACAGAAGTTTCTGAGAGTCCAGATCTTCATATCATTCAAGCAATAAATTCTTTAGATGAGATTGATAAAATTGCAAATGGACTTAGCTCAAGATTACGAGAGTGGTATGGTTTACATTTTCCAGAACTGGATAACATTATTGATAGCATTAATGGTTATTCTCAAATTGTTTTGGCTGGAAAGCGAGAATCATTAACAAAAAAAGTGTATGAAGAAGCAGGATTTCCAGATTCTAAAGCAGATATGATTGCTTTGCTTGCATCAAAAAGTAGAGGAGGAGATATTTCAGATATCAATTTAGCAATTGTGCAATCAATTGCAAAACAAATTTTGAATTTCCATGACTTACGAAAAAAATTAGAAGCACATGTAGAGCTAGAAATGGAAACTGTAGCACCAAATCTTTCAGCAATTCTAGGAGCTGCCGTAGGTGCCAGAATATTAGGAAAAGCAGGAAGTCTAAAAAAATTAGCATCTATGCCAGCAAGTACTATTCAGATAATTGGTGCTGAAAAAGCATTGTTTAGATCATTAAAGACTGGTGCTCAGCCACCAAAACATGGATTATTGTTCCAACATGCTATGGTTCATGCAGCACCCAGATGGCAAAGAGGAAAAATTGCCAGAGCAATTGCTGCAAAGGCTGTGATAGCTGCTAGAGTTGATGTTTATGGAGAGGGTATCAATAAAATGTTATTAGAAAAATTAAACATAAGAGTAAACGAGATTAGTAAAAAATATGAAACACCTACTGAAAGAGAAACCAGAAAACCCGAATTATTCAGAGAACATACTGGAGAATCTAGAAGAAGAGAAGGTGGAGATTTCAGAAGAAGAGAGGGAAGTGATTCTAGAAGAGAAGGTGGAGAATCTAGAAGAAGAGAAGGTGGAGATTTCAGAAGAAGAGAGGGAAGTGATTCTAGAAGAGAAGGTGGAGAATCTAGAAGAAGAGAAGGTGGAGAATCTAGAAGAAGAGAAGGTGGAGAATCTAGAAGAAGAGAAGGTGGAGAATCTAGAAGAAGAGAAGGTGGAGATTTCAGAAGAAGAGAGGGAAGTGATTCTAGAAGAGAAGGTGGAGAATCTAGAAGAGAAAATAAAAATTACAGAGAAAGAACAGATTCAAAATCAAATAAAAATAAAAAGAGATCCAAGTTTGAAAGAAGATAATTTTGAATTTTTTTGGATAAATTCAGATGGTGAAAAAAAACTAGCTACTGAAAATTTAGTCATAGGTAATCAAGTATATAATGAAAAATTAATTACAAAAAAAGGGACAGAATATAGGTTATGGGATCCTTTTAGAAGCAAATTAGCTGCCGCAATAATGAATGGATTAGAAATATTTCCATTTAAAGATAAATCATCCATATTATATCTTGGAGTATCAACGGGTACAACAGTTAGTCACATTTCAGATATTGTTGGACCATCAGGAATTATTTTTGGAGTTGAACATGCTAGTAGAGTAGCACGAGATTTCTTAGACAGAGTTGCATCACATAGAGCAAATATAATTCCAATTTTACAAGATGCAAGAAAACCAAAAGAGTATTTTTCAGTATTTGGCAAAGTTGATGTAGTTTATGTAGACATTGCACAGCCTGATCAAACAAACATAGCTATAGAAAACTGCAAAATGTATCTTAAGAAAGACGGATATTTCTTTTTAGTAATAAAGACCAGAAGTATAGATGTAACAAAATCTCCAAAAAGAATTGTTGAAGAAGAGATACAAAGAATGGAAGTTCATTTTGAAATTCTACAAGTAATAGATCTTCATCCTTATGACAAAGACCATGCAATGGTAATTGCAAAGTTCCTAAAGTGATTTTTTACTCAATATTTGTTGAGTAGGTTTCCAACTTTTACGCACAAAAATAGGAAGTACTTGATTGAGGTTATAATAAGATGCAACAAAATCAATTGTTTTTGAATCAGATGGATATCCACTTCCTAAATCATATTTTTTTCTAAGTTTTAGTATAGCCCTATCTCTAGTAACTTTAGCAATTATTGATGCAGCAGATACCACAATAAATCTACTATCAGCATGATGATATGAACGAATTTTTTTATGTTTAGATAGTTTTGCTATTTCTTTTCCAAATCTTTTTGGATTTACATCACATGAATCAACGTATGAAGTATCAGGATTTAATTTTGAAATGACTTTTGCCATATATTTAGCCTCCAAATGATTAAGATTGTGTTTGAACACATTGGCATCAATTATTTTTGGAGAAATTTTTGCTACATAGTAATTATCAACTAATAGGATTATTTTTTTATAAAGTTCTTCTCTCGATTTTGGAGTTAATTGTTTTGAATCTTTTACACCTAATTTAGATAGCTTAGAAATATTTTTTTTTGATATAATAATGCCAGCGATTACAAGGGGACCAAGCATAGAACCACGTCCAGCATCATCAATTCCACAAATCAGCATTGATTCTGTCTTAAAACACATGTATTAAACCGTTATAGGTAAATGAAATATAGATTAAGAATTGCAGATCCCAGATGAAACGTTACAAGAGATAATAGAAGGACAAACAAAAATCATTGTTCCAAAAAAATCATTGACAGATAAAGTTCCACCTAAAGAACCAGCATTTTTTAATCCAAAAGCAAAAGTGAGTAGAGATTTTTCAATAATTGCATATGGAGCATTTCTAAAAAAATTTAAAGGTCCAAAAATATTTTTAGAAGGATTATCAGGTCTTGGAGTAAGAGGATTACGGGTTGCAAACGAATTACAAACAGATAAAGTAATAATTAATGATCTAAATCCATCCGCATTAAAATTAGCAGAGTATTCAGCACGATTAAACGATTTAAAGAATATCGAATATTCAGAAATGGAAGTATGTAGATTTTTTAGCAAATATTCTACAAAAGGTCAAAGAGGTTCAATTGTAGATATAGATCCATTTGGTTCACCGTCACAATTTTTTGATTGTTGTCTTAGAGCTACTATGCATGGAGGAATTCTTTCGATAACTGCAACAGATCTTCAGGTATTAAATGGTCTTTATCAAAGCGCATGCAAGAGAAAATACGGCGGAGTGCCAATAAGAGTAGAATATGGTAATGAGATGGCAATTAGATTAATTCTAGGATGTCTCAGAAGGGTTGCAGGAAGAATAGGCGTTGAGATTGTTCCAATATTTGCAGAAAGCAATATGCATTATTACAGAACATATGTGCGAGTACTTATTCGACAGGATCAAAAAGAAAATATTGGATATATTATACATTGTAAAAATTGCGGACATAGAAAAATAGTATTAGAACAAATTAATGAATGTGAATTGTGTAATTCAAAATTAAATATAGGAGGACCTTTATGGATAGATAAAATTTTTGACAAAGAATTTGTAAATGATATGATTTTAAAACTACCAGAATTATCAGTCGGAAAGGTTTGTGAAAAAACATTACAAAAATGTTTAATAGAATCAGAAATGCCTGGAATTTATTTTACATTAGATGAAATTGCATCCAAAATGAAAGCCTCACCTCCAAAATTAGAAGATGCAATTATAAATTTACGAAAAAACGGATATCTTGCTAGCTGTACGTCATTTAGCCCTACTGGATTTAGAACAAATGCAAACATAAATGAAATAATCAGTGTTTTTTCAGATCAACCAGTAAATCCCAAACAGACATAATACAACTCACTGCTTTGTTTTCTACTAGCTTCAGGTTTTGTAAGATTTATTCTAGCAAATTTCTTTTTAACATAGTCTTTAAATTCCATAGAATATTCTCCATCAAAAACTTTGAAAATTGCATTACCTTTATGCATTAGAACCTTATCCATAATTTTTGTACATTCATAATTTAGTGAAATTTGTATTGCATGATCAACAGACCAATTCCCAGTTACTTGTGGAGAAAGATCACATATCACTGCATTTACTTTTCTTTCAAAATAAGACATAATTTCGTCAACTACAAACTCATTTTCAATATTTTCTCTAATTATATGAGCTCCAGGTATTTCCTCAACATATGAAGTATCAATACCCATCACCTTACCTTTATTTCCAGTAAGTTTTACTGCCATTTGAGTCCAGCCTCCAGGGGCACATCCCAAATCAAGAACATAAAATCCAGGTCCAATGATTCGATAAGATTGATTAAGTTGTTTGAGCTTGTATGCAGCTCTACTTCGATAACCCTGTTCATGCGCTAATTTTCTGTATTGATCTCGACGTGCATCTATTAACTTCATTTGGCTTTCGTAGGTTTTTTCATCTCTGATAGTACCCAGTCTTCAATGAATTGACAATTACGTGGGCTTATTTCTCCTTCAAGTGAGCATTTTTGTTCGACTGGACAAACAAGACATGGGGCATTTTCAATTGACATAGTACTGATAGGAGTCTTCTTTAGAATTAATTTATACGTCCAACGACCTTTATCGAGAATTTTTTCTCTGTAAATAGTTCCCATTCTTTCTAACTTTAATGCCAATCTAGAACCATCTCTACTAGTTAGCTTTAGTTTTTTCCAAAGTTCACTTTGAAACATTCCACTAGATTCACGCTCAGCTAAAACATCACATATTTTATTTGTGAGTCTTTCCATGTCAACTTTTTCAATTTGGAAATTTTCAATCTCTTCATCGGTAAGTTGTTCTTCTAATTCTTCTTCTAATGTTTTTTCTGCTTCTTTTTTGATTTCTTCTAATTCTTTCTTAGTAAGCTTTTTTGGTTTAGGTGCTGCTTCTTTTTTTGCTGGTTTCTTTTCTTTAGGTGCTGCTTCTTTTTTTGCTGGTTTCTTTTCTTTAGGTGCTGCTTCTTTTTTTGCTGGTTTCTTTTCTTTAGGTGCTGCTTCTTTTTTTGCTGGTTTCTTTTCTTTAGGTGCTGCTTTTTTTAAAGGAACTTCAGATATTTTATCTTGTTTTTTTGTCATCAAATCACCTTAATTTTTAATATAACTCCTAATCATACAATAATTCATTCCTATTTAATGGTAAATTTTTCACTTGTGGTTATACTACTCTTTTGATTCTGATCGGTCATTTTCACGACTAGATCATACTGTCCAGGTTTATCTATTATTTCAGAGAAATCATCATCAATAGGTAAAAAAGAGTTGTTTTCATCAAAACATTGTTTTAAAAATCCACTTTGTGTAACTATATGTTTTCCAGAATAAACAGTAACATATAGATCTCCACAGTCAAACTGAGAATCATCAATTTTTACTTGAATTTGAATAGGGGATGAAATAGAATATTGATTTTCTAACCCAATGATGGATATATCTTCATCATTTTTTATGATTTCAGAATTGCCCATGGGCCACATATTGAGTTCACGATCCGGCGATTGAAGAACATCAGCCATAACAACAGTACCAAAAGCAATTGAAAGTACAATTGGCAAAACAAATACAACATATACTAAACTTGTTGCCATTTCGTTTTTCACCTGTAAATCCCTTATATCTATTTAGCAAAATTCCAATACGCATGATGAATTTGACGAATGAGTTAAATCGGACCCGACTAAATATTGCTAGATGCGACTTAGAAAATTTAGAGTTAGAGCATATCGTTGCATTCATGATTCTGGCGAAATTACTGTTGGTGATTTAGCAGCATTTGTTGGAAGAAATGAAAGTGGAAAAACAACAATTCTACAAGCATTAACATTATTAAATAAAGATGAAAAAATTTCAGATTTAGATCTTTGCGATGAATTATCAGAAGAGTTAAAAGGAGAAGTTACACTTGCTGAGGGAGAATTTGAATTAAGTTCAAACGAGATTAAATTAATCAAAGAAGCATTTCCAGGTTTACCAGACATAAGAAAAATAAAATTATTTAGAACAAATAAAATACCTAGAGTACAATATGAGTTTGAAAATATTCAACTTAGTGATGAGCGAAATAATGAAATAAACTCTTGGGAGAATTTTTCAAGACAGATTAAGAATTTTTTAGATACAATACCAAATCATCTTAAAATTCAAATCAATACTGAATTATTTGACGGTCCTCCACCAAAGAATCAACAGATATTCAATAGCGGAATGGCTGAATTTAGCAATCAATTTCACGTAATAGCTGTTCAAGAGCCTAAAGTAATAGAAGAATGGCAAAAAATATACCATAATCCAGAAAATCAATATCATAAACTTCTTAGTGGTAGTAGTGAAAAATCAGCGTTAGAGAATTTCATTGCATCTGAATTACATCCTCGATTTGTTTATTTTTCTGATTACAAAAAAATCTATGGCAATATCAATCTCAATGAATATCTTAGAGAAGAAAAAGGGGTCAGGGCAAGCTCAATTGAATTTATTGAAGAGTTTGACAAGGCCGAAACAGTAAGAAATCTTTTCTATTTGGCAGAATTAGACATTAAAACATTAGATGACGTAAAAGAAACTCCATCAAAATGTATCAAATTATTGAATACGGCAAGCAATAGATTAACTAAGAAATTAAATCCAGCATGGAAAGGCGACCCAATCCATGTTGAATTAAGATACAATCCAGGAAATATCATGAGTGTAGTAATTTCAGATATTCATCGTGATGGAACAGTAACCAACACAGGATTGCTAAATAGAAGAGCAGAAGGTTTCAAATGGACATTTTCTTTTATTGTAAATTTTGCAGCAGAAACACAGAGAGCAGAACTCAAAGAAGCAATATTACTTCTCGATGAACCAGCAAGAAATCTTCACCCTACTCAACAAAGAGGAATTTCAGATTTGTTAAAGAATCTTGCAGGCTCAAATCAGGTTTTGTATGCAACACATTCACCATTTATGATTTTTGATTATACTCCAGGAAACTTGTTGGTAGTAGAATTAGATAAAAGAAAACACCTTAGCAAAATTTTTTATGATTACTGGAATGCCGATGATAAAACACTAACCCCAATTCTATATGGATTATCAAGAGGGTTGGTCGAATCGATTGTAGATAGAGAAATTGGAACTAACTCAAGACCAGTGATTATTGTTGAGACAATGTCAGATGCAATGTATCTTAATGCTTTTGATAAATTTTTACAGGATCCAAACATATCAATGAATCCACTTAATGTAGTAGCTGCTTATAATAAAAATTCAGTATTACCTCTGGCAATATTTTATAGAAATCACGGATATAGGACATTTATTTTATTGGATGATTCAGATGAATCTAAACAGATTTCAGCTCAACTAACATCAAATGATTTTTCACCCATACAGACAATACTTTTTGAGAGAGACGGTAAGAATTTGGAATCAATTGAAGATTATATTGTTTTAGAAGATTATCTTCATGCAGTCAATCAAACTTATGAGATCAGATTGAGAAAAGAAGGCTATTCAAATCTTAAACCACTTGATGTAACTTCAAAGGGAAAGAAAGGTGTTTTAGAGAATTTAAGAAAAATTTGGGAAGAACATAATGATGATGATTGGGGTCAGTTCGATAATGAGGAGATTACTAGGTATATTTGTGAAAAAATTACCTTAGAAGAAACTGATTTCTTATCAGATAAAACTAAAGACCAATTTAGAACATTGTATAGATTAATTGCTGAAAGAATCAGACAATATCAAAACGTTACTACAAAGGCAGATTTAGCCAAATTTCAGAGAGCAAGAAATTAGGATTAAAGAAGTTTACTGATGAAAAATACTTCATCAACAAATACAAAAGCAGTAAAATACCCTTTAAGGTTTAATTGATATATGAAATTGTTTGAAATTATGAGCAAACCCTCAATCAGAGGAGTTTTCCTTTCCATAATCTTATGTTTAACAGTGGCAATCATCATTCCAGCGTATGCTGAAGGAACGGTAGATGCAAAAAGTTTTTCATTTGAAGAAACCACGATTATTGAATTTACCAATACCGGAAATGTTGATGTAAGTGCATTTAGAATTTGGTTAGGTAGTGATAATAATTTTAAATCATTTAAAACAGAAAATGGATGGATTGGTGAAAAAACTCCTCAAGGAGTTATAATATTTACTTCATCATCAGAAGTTATCAAACCAGGAGAATCAATAAAGATTGGAATTAAAACAGATAAAATATCTTCAGGAATAAATTGGAAAGCACTTGATAAAAGTGACCAACAAATAGAAATTGGAAAAACGATTGCAGGTGAATTACCAAAGCCGGTAACAAGTTCTAAACCAGTAGCAAAATCGGATACAATAGTTTCAAAGGAAGGAGTTTTAGCAAATTCATCTTTCAGAATTATTCCAGAAAAACCAAATGTGGGATCAACTATAAGAGTGACTGGAGATAATTTTGGTGCAGTACAAGAATTAGATTTTTTTATAAATTCTAATAAAATTTCTAGCTTTGTCACAAATGATGCGGGTTATTTTATTACTACAGTAAAAATTCCAGAAAATATTGATGCGGACAGAGTAGATTTCATAATCAAAGATAAAGACAATCAAGAAAAAAAGATCAGTTTAAGATTAGAAGAACCAATGAATAGAATTCCAGAATCAGATAACATCCCACTAACAATTGTCGGACTACCAGAAATATTACATAGAACAGATTTTTTAGAAATTTCAGGGACGGCACAGCCAAATAGCGCTATAACAGCATCAGTAAAAGATCCTGAGGGGAAGATCATCAACACAAGAACAGCAAAAGCTGATGCAAAAGGAAATTGGAAATTAGCAGAACCAATAATTGTTCCATTAGATGCGCCATTTGGAAGATATAGCGCCACTATCTCAGATGGTAGAGAGGAAAAGACAACTACATGGATGATAGAAACATCAAAAGTAATTCTCATAAAACCAATAACCTTGAAATTTAATCCTGGAGAGACAATGAAGTTTAATGGTACCGCATTGCCAAATAAATCACTAGAGTTAATTTTAGAAGATCCACTTGGAATTGAAAAAACCTCAGATATCATTGAGATAGATGAGACAGGAAATGTTGAATTTGAATATCCAACAATAGCAAATGTAGACAAAGAAGGTACATGGACATTAATTGCAGAACAGGATGGAAAAAGAGAATTCATTTACGCAGGATTAGGAGAGATCCCATCAATACCAATTAACATTGAATTTGATAAATTAAATTATAAATCAACAGAAACTGCAAAGATATCACTAACTGGAAAACCTCTAGATAAAATAACCATGTTAATTGTTGATCCATCAGATAAACCAAAAATAATTGCAGATAATAAAAATACTGTTTCCATCACATTAGGTCAAGACGGAAAAAAGACATATGAATTAGGACTAAGTGGATATTCATCAGGAGCATATACCGCTATTATCAACAAAGGTGCTTCTAAAAGTTCTGAGGTATTCACAGTAGGATTACAAACAGGTTCTGGTGCAATTAAAATTGGTAGCACAAAATTAGATTATAGACCAGGAGAAGCAATCTTAATTTTGGGAGATACAAAAGAAAACTCACTTTTAACACTCACACTAAGTGACCCTGATGGAACAGTATGGAAAACAAAGGAAATATTTTCAGATAAGAATGGAAAGATTGCAGATGATAGTTTAAGATTACCATCAGCAGCAGAACCAGGCATATGGAAGGTTAATGCAAAAAGTGGTTCAAATTTTGACAATACTGAGATTGAGGTAATAACATCTAAAGAAGAAGGACTTGTAGTCACAGTAGAAAAAGGTATAGAAATTTCAGGATATGGAAAAAGTCTTAACATTAAAGTAATAAATGCAGAACAAACAGTAGAAATGATAATCCTAAATTCAGATGGTGAAAAAATAGAAACATTATCATTCCCATCTAATAAAGAAGGTGAAATTAAACAACCATGGTTTATTCCAAAAGGCACAATACCAGGAACATATACTATCAAAGTAACTGATTCATACAATACTGCCGAAACAACCTTTACGATAGAATAACTTCAAACAATTTTATTCCACCTATTTTAAATTCAATATATGAATCTTAAAGAAAAAATATCTGAATTTTCAAATTTCCCTAAAAAAGGAATATTATTTAGAGATTTTAGTCCAATATTGAAAGATCCATCAGCATTATCATTTATTGCAGATGAATTTGCAAAACATTTCCATCCAAAAGATATAGATTTGTTTGCAGGTATAGAATCAAGAGGGTTTTTACTTGCATGTATTTTGGCTACAAGATACAATAAAGGTATGGTAATGATTAGAAAAGCAGGAAAACTACCAGGTAAAACTAGCAAATTATCATACAAAATTGAATATGGTCAAGATACAATTGAAATTCAAAAAGACATAATCAGCAAAGGACAGAAGATCCTAATTTGTGATGACTTACTTGCGACAGGAGGAACTGCAAAAGCTTCTGCAAAATTAATAGAAAAAGTAGGAGGAAAAATTGCAGGATTTGCATTCATAATTGAGTTAACAGAACTAAATGGAATTAAAGGAATAAATCAATACAATTGTAAATCATTGGTCAAGTATTAACATGGAAAAAGATGCAGAGATTGGAATTTTTGGAGGAACTGGAATTTATGATTCCGGAATACTAGAAAACCCTCAAGAAGTTACAATGGATACACCATATGGAAAACCATCAGATTCAATCACAGTAGGGATTTTCAAAGGAAGAAAGATTGCATTTTTACCAAGACATGGAAAAAAACACACAATTCCTCCACACATGATAAACTATAGAGCCAATATTTGGGCTTTCAAAGAGTTAGGAGTGACTAGAATAATTGCACCTTCTGCAGTTGGAAGTTTGAAAGAAGAGATAGAGCCAGGGCATTTTGCATTACCTACACAGTTTTTAGATTTCACAAAATCAAGAAATGGTTCATTTTCAGAACTTGGAAGGGTCATCCACATTTCAGTAGCAGATCCATTTTGTCCTGAATTACAATCATCAATTCTTAAAGTAGTAAAGGAAAAAAACTTTCAAATTCATCAAGAATGCACATATGTTTGCATTGAAGGACCGAGATTTTCCACCAAGGCCGAATCAAAATTCTACAGAAGTACGGGCGCAGGCATTATTGGAATGACATTAGTTCCAGAATGTCAGCTTGCTAGAGAAGCTCAGATGTGCTATGCATCAATTTCAACAGTTACAGATTATGATGTATGGGCAGAAAAACCAGTAACAGCTAAAGAAGTCTTAGAAACGTTATCAAAAAATGTAGAGCGAACAAAAAAAGTCCTAACAGATTTAATTAATCAAATTCCAAAAACAAGAAGTTGTTCTTGCTCTAAGGCTTTGGCAGAAGCTGAATTTTAGTCATCAACAAAAGACTCTCTTTTCAAACCCTCAGGTAACGTGAGATCTCCTTGAAGAAGGTTCAGCTGTAATGAATTTATTACTTCATCAACATTATAACCTAATTTTTCCAATTCTCTTTCTGTGACTTTGGAAATTTTTGCACCTATATTTTGACCTCCAATTCTACCAAATGCTATTGCATTAAATCTAAAAGAATGAGCATCGATTGTAAAAGTACCAGTTATTTTTGCTGCCATCTGGCTTCCATGAACATTATTAATATGAACTTTAAGATTCATTTAGATTTCTACTGCTTTGTTGATATTATCATCAACCAAAAAGCTCCAGTGTTTATCATCTTCAACTTTGAAATTATTTACTTTTAGAGAGACTATTTGTTCGTCTAAGCATTCATGTTTTATTTCAGAATTTTCTTTCAGTCTAACTAATTTCCATTTGTATTTTCCTTGCTGTAATTTACATACAGTAACACCCCATTTTGCATCTGGATCAATTTTTGGCATCCCTACCAAATCTGCTAATTCTTCAATTCCGAGCTGTTTTTCCTCACAAAATCGTTTTTTACACACACCACATCTCCAGACATCAACTGAACCTATGGTTCTCTCGTCAATGTTGATGTTAACTACCCCAAAATACACTGGTTGATGTTTACATGATTCGGTATCAATACTCAATGTTGTTCACAAAACATTAGGATTATTTAGTTCTTGCATCATCATATGGTTTTTCTAGAACCACACCTATATTGTCGACAATCTTATTTCGCTTAAATTCAATATTTTCACGTTCACAGAATTTTCTATACATGTTTACAGCAGTAAATCTAGGATGCATTGCCTCAAACTCAGTTTCAGAAATATCTATGAAAGCACCCAATGTCATTAGTTCCTTAGCAGTTTTCAAAGCATCCTCAGTTGAAATGTTTAGTTTTTCGGCAATAGTTGTCGGAGTCATTTTTCCATGACATGTAATTAAGAGAAACACCTTAGCTTGTAATGGAATTAGTTTTATTTCTGAAATTAGATCCTTTTCAATTCTAGAAATTTCCATCATTTTTAAAATAAAATCTAAGCAAATAAAGAATTATTTTGATTTCCTTTTTACCAACAGTTTTTTGGATATTTTTAATGAGAATCCCATAGCAATAAAGTGAATTATACCACCTATTATTGCAGCTTGCATCAAATTATCAAGAACAAACCAAGATATTGCAAAAGTTGTAATTGATGGAACAGTAACAATTACAGCGATAATTGAGCCTTTCAAAATAATCTCTTTCATAGTAAGTTTACTGGATTTACTATCGCTGGACATAAACAATTTTCAAAAAATGGTAATAAAAATCAAAGATACTTTATATTTGGTCAGACTCAAATTGAATTACTTGGCAAGTTATAAGGGAACATATTCAAATGAACAATCTTTAAACTTTGTAATTCCAATAATGGTAATTTTATTTCTAGGAATTATTTACATAATGACCCAAAGAGCAGGTTCAGGTTTTGTTAGTTTTATCCTAATTGGGGCTGCTGCAATTACAATGTTTTATTGGATTCATGTTCTAAAGAAAATGACCAAGGACCAAAAACCAGTATACAATGCTAGAGAACAAGAGACTAAAAATTGGGTTTATGATTTGATCAAAGGAGATGCAGATTTTGTATTTGTATCAGAAGTTCCTGGCCCAGAAGACAAGATAGCAGTTAGATTAATTGACGGTGTATTGTATATTCGTGGTTCTGGAGGATTTTCAAAAGAAGTTCCAATAACAGGTTCAAATGAAATGCAAATTCAGGATTTTAAATATAGAAACGGTGTACTTACACTAAGAATAAAATAACTAGAGACTTTTTGCAAGTTCTAATTTTTGTGGAAGATATTTATCAGTAATGTTTGTCAAACCATATTTTGAAAATGCTTCCAATTCAGCTTTTCTTTTAATTTTAAGAAATACATCTAGTTCTTTTTTCCAAATACCTTCCTGATATCTTGGATCATTTTGTAAATCATAACATCGTTTAATGTCTGACTCAGTCATTGGAATTGTAGGAAGTTTGAATTTTTCAATATCAGTAGCCCATACACCTACCCATTTTGCATCAGGAACAGTGAGTTCTCGAAGATGTGCAGCGTTTGCTGAACCAGATTTTATTACCATTGCAATATGTTCTCCATACACATCACCGTCTGTCAGAATAATTACTGGAAGTCCTAATTCATCATGAAGTCTTTTTAAAAGAGTTCTAGTAGAACGAGGAGCTTGCCCTCCAGTATTAATTATAATAGATTTGAACTTCTTATCAACCTGTTCTTCAACAAATCGTGTAAACAAACCACCTTTCTCAATGGCAATTACAATTTCAGCACTTGTATCTAATAATTCAGCAGTAGTAAGACTAGGACCAATAGCGTAGCCATCAGGATGGTTTGAAAGATTCATTTTTTTACCTTCATATCCAGGAATTGTATATTCTATATTCAAATCTCCAAAAATTGAGCTTCTTTCTTCAGGAAAAATATGAAAATCTTCTCTGGGTTTTGATAATACAGCTTCAAGATCAACTATAATATTATCAGATTCAGATTGATCTTCAAATTCAATAGCGAATGCCTGAGATGAATAATACACATCTCTTAATGTGGATGATTTTTTTTCTTGTGTTAATCTGTTAGCAAAAAATGCCAACCACATTAATTGTGTAAATGACCTTAATTGAGATGAGTTTCTAGAACTTCTAACAGCGGCAGAGTTTCCCAAGATATATTGTCTAAGTTTTTTATCATAAACAATATTACTGACTGATCTGCTAGGTATTGAAAATTTTGGAAATTGTCCATTATCTAAGTCACCATAAACTTTAGCACCATGATCTTTTAGTGCATCAATGATATTCTGCTGTTTTACTTTTGCTTTTTGCTTACGATCTTTAATTTTATTTGTCGTCAACTGTAATCTCCTCTTCTAATAATTTCTTATAATTTGGTTCTTTAGTCTTTCCGGAAAGTTCTGTACAAAATTGCGAGATGAGTGGTAGATATTTTGCATATAGATTTGCTCTCTTTTTTGCCATCTCGGCTTGACCACGTTTTGACATGTATGCTGCAAGTTTCCTAGAAAGAAACTGTAAACCTAGTCTTAATTCACGTTCTATTTCTTGTCTATCAGCAACATTTTCTTTTCCAACTGTTTTGTAAGGTATTCTAGTTGAACAAATATGAGATACTATAACAAACGGAGGATCACCTTTGACTTTATACCTACTCCAATCAGTATCATTTACAACTTTGAGAACTACATCGCTTCCTTCATCATAAAGTAATGGAATTCGATTAGCATAACGGTAAACATGTGGACCGCCTGGTCTAATTTCACCACCATAAGCAATACCCATCTCCACAACAAAGGGAAAGCCAGAATAGGCAGATGCTGGACGCTGAACCACTGCGCAGAAATCAGGCTTGAAGAATTTCTTCATGCCTTTCTCAAGGGGTTCTTCCCCTAGGGGAGCTAAACAGCTAGGATCAGGTGAAAGAAAATCCTCAAATTTTTGTAATGAATCACTTAGTTTTACAAGTTCTTCATTTGTCAATGATCCCATCCGTTTTTCAGGTTTGAAACCTGCAAACTCTGCAAACTTTACAGCAGTTGAAGGCCCTATTCTTTGAAATCGTTTAGTCAAAAATGCAGTTAGTGTTTCACCCTGAACCGTGCCAGTTAATTGTTTATAGTAAGGATTATCAGAATCAAGATCAATTGTTTTTGCTTGTGAATCACCAAAATCCCAATAGTATAATTTTTTATTTGGTACATCAATATCATCAATTCTAACTTTACTAAGTTTATCAAAATCCATTTCAAGAAATGACATCAAAGAAATAACAACTCTTACAGGTCTGGAAAGAGTTTTCCAACGTTTTGCTGCTTTATCCATAATTCCAGTAAAGGTGAGATTTTTTTTTGCCAGTCCTAAATCTTTCCTAACTTTTTCAATCATTATATCATCAATGTTTGGAATTTCGAATTGAGATTCAACCATCATACGTCTAATTGTTTCAACATCAATACCATGGGCATGAGGTCTAATAATTGTCGGTGCAGGTGGCATCTCATTTACAATTTTAGAATAATGAAATTTTTCTCCTTTAGGATCATCAAAAGTTATTGTTGCATATGGCGTAATCAAAGAGGTTTCATAAACATAATCTTTAATTTTTGAACCTGCTTTTGCATAATCGCCTTCAAGACAAATACTGACAGAAAGACCTCTTTTTGTAACTTCTTTGGTATTATGTTTTAAAATAACGGGTTTGTTTTTTTGAATATCCAACAACAATTCAAACTCGTCTTGAATTTTTCCATCAGTGGAGCTTTTAACATAAACCGGTTTGTTTGTGGTAATTTGTCCATATAGAATCGCCATTGTAGCTCCCAGACCAAACATTCCTCGTGCCTGTTTTAATCCAAATTTAGAGCCATAAAGTACAGTTCCAAACGCTAATGGAACATGTTTAGATTCTATTCCAGGGCCATTGTCTTTTACAGTTAGGATGTATGGTTTAGGATCCGGAGCATCTGGATCAACAGCCTTTATTGAAAGATGGACATCAGGAAAGATTCCTTTTTGATCACATGCATCTAAAGAATTTTCTACAAACTCCCTTACAGCGGTATAAAGTGATCTAGTAGGATTACTAAATCCGGCTAAATCCCTATTCCTATAAAAAAACTCACTTGGTGAGATCTGATTAAATTTTTCTTTAATAGAAGACATCTTGATTTTCCCACAATTGCATTTTTTCTTGTTTACTTTTTCTATTTGCTGCTTCTAATTTGTTGTAAACGGCACCATGTATACTACCATTTGATATTGAGGATATTGCATCTACAACTAATTTTAGTTTACTAGTATCTCCAATTATTGAAACAGTTTTTCCATATACAGAAATATGAGTCCCAGTTAAATTTTCCATGTTTTTTCTTGCCTTACCGCCTTCTCCTATAATTCTCCCTTTTATCCTTTCAATATTTGCATTTGATTTTCCGGCAAACTCCCTCAAATCTATCACATGTAATGCATTTTCACCCTTTAGTAAACTCATTGCATTATCAGGAGAAAAACCTCTACCTATTGCAGTTACTATCTCCATAGCTTTGAAAGGTTGAATACTTTCAACATCACCGTTAGATTTGATAAAAACTTCGCCGGATTCACCATCGATATCTAAAGTAACATAACATAGCTGTTCAATCTTAGATTTTACTGAACCAGATTTGCCAATTAATACGGCTATACGTTCATTTGGAATTCTAAGTATTTTTTCAAAACTCATCCTACAATATCCTCAAATATTTTAATTGGATCTTCAACTGAAATTCCTCTTTTTGAAAAGAATCTTGTTATATTATTAATGTCTCTTTTAAGAAATTCTTGAGCATTAGGATGCCTAAGATCAACTGCAGACCCTAGATCAAAAAGAACCAATCCGTTAGGAGTTTTAAAAATATTATATTCTGAATAATCACCATGAACTAATTGTGCCTTTTGATAAAGTCTGGTAATTATAGAAATTGATTGGGCATAATCATTTTCATCAATTTCTGATTCAAGTAGAATTTTTGCGGGTGAACCGTGCTCACCAATAAAATCTAAGGCAAGAACATTATTTGATAAATAAAGAGGTCGAGGGACGGGAATCCCACATTTGTAAGCTTGTGTTAAATTTCGATATTCTTTTTTTGCCCATAAATAAATCAGATTTTTTGTTCCTCTTTTTATTTTTGAGAATCTTGGATCACCCGTAATGTATTGTTCACGTTTCTTAAAATTTGAAGCACTGATCAAATAAATTTTTAATGCAACATCATTATTTTTTTCATCAACAGCCCAAAATAAAACCGATTCTTTTCCTGCACTTACAGGACCATTAACATATGCAATAATATGATCAGTTATCATCTTGTATAGTGTCATAACAGTTGGTTTGTCTAAGACTTCATTGATCACTTTACCTTTTTTGAATCCATCATCTAATCCTCCTCTTTTTGATTTTGAAGTTAATTTATGATCAACTTTAGATTCTAGCTTTCTACTTAGATCATCATATAACAAATCATCGGACATTAGATCATCTGACAATGAATATCATCACACTTACTAGATAAAAGAGATTTCCTTTAGTGAATTTGATTTAAAAAATATATTAGATGTTGATAGATAAAATAACTTCATAGTTTTTCATTGAATGAATTTACATTTTAAAAACGATCAAAAAAGGTACGCCAGAAATTTTTTTGACTCCATTTTCAGAACCAATTCCAAGTTCTAAAGAAAGAGAGATAGTATCTTTACCAACCATGTTAATTATATTTGAACTTTCTAGCAATTTTTTAGCTTCATCAATTTCAATTATTTCATTACCATAATAGCTCTCACTAATTTTCATGGTCAACTCATTTTCAGAAATACTTTTTCCAAGAAGTTCTGCATCGCATATATTTAACATTAAATTTTTTTGATATTCAGTAATTTTAACTGAGAATCGCATTACGCATATTTACCTTTTAGAGTAGATTTAGCACCGCAAGCTTCACAAATCAAAAAAGAGATTCTGTTTTCTTTTAGTATTTTTGTATCAGGACTTTTGCAAGTATGACACTCAAGATAATCTTTAACATAAATTTGGAAAAGACGGGTAAAGTCATCAGGAGCTCTTCTCCCAACAAACATAGCCTTATCACCTAGGCGCTCAGCTGGAACTGCAAATTCTTTAGAAAGATATTGTAAGACTTTATCTGGATCCCGACGAAGTACTTTAGGAAATTCTGAAAAATTACGCAGAAATGTTTTTTGGCCTTCCCACATAACGTCTACTACAGGAAGCTCAAATCTAGTAGTAGATACTTTTTTAGAATCGCCTAGTTTATCTTGAATTCTCTTGAGCAATGTTTCGTAATCGGATTTAGCCACTGAAAATTTGTGTATACTGTACCCTATATTGGTTTTTGAAAAAGAGAAATCGTGTGGATTTTGTTGGTCTACATCTTTCCTATTCGGAAGACGTTAGTTCCACATGTTGGACAAGTGCCTTTTACAGCAGGGCGTCCATTTTTTAGTTTAGTTTCTTTGGGATCCTTTACTTGTCTTTTAGCTCTGCATTTTACGCAATATGCTTCTACCATTATGAAAAATGTCTCACGTGGTGGTATTTAGGAAGAGCCTGTGAAAATTATTTAACTATAGACTAGATGGGCGTAAATTTTCTCATACATCAATAATCAAAGATTATAAAAAATAATAAGAAATATTGTAATTTTTTTAATATTTATCATAATAATTATACATGAATGGATTTTTTTTACTATTTATTCAACATTAGACTAAATTTTGAAAGGTTTACCAGTTATAAACACCATGATTCTAGAATAAAAAATATGGCATCTAAAAAAGGGATCATAGTAACAATAATCATTTTAGTGTCTATTACAGCTGCCAGTTTTCTCCTATGGATTGTACCTCAAGAAAATCCAGCAACTTTGATCGTTTCAGACTATGAAAACTATCTTGAAGGAGTAAAGAAAATTCATCAAGTATTACAAGAATCTATAGAAACTGAATTTCAAAATCTGTTAGATGGAAATACTTCTCCAGATGAGTATATTTCCATAACAGAAGTAACGACTTCACAAGTTACAGCTCAAATTAGTGAGTTTGTAACATCAAAACCAACAGAAGAATGGCAAAATAGCTACATTACATATATGGAAGCTCTGAAAAAATTTAATGAATACATCATAGAAACCAAGGTTGCAGCAAATATGCTAAAAGCAGGTCAAATAGATGCTGAAACTTTACAAAACATTGAATCATTAAGATTAGAAACACAAGAGTTAATCAAAAAATCAGACGAGTTAAGACCATAGTCAGGCTCAAAACATAATTATAATATTTATAAAAGTTGGAAATCGTTAAAAAGCAATTCAACGATTAGAAAAAGAATGTCTCAGAGATCTGACATAGAAAAAGATGTCAATGCTTCAACTTCAAACAAATTATTAGTAATTTGTGTAGATAGAGACAATGATGTGGGTGAAAAGGCAGGTATAACTACTCCAATAATTGGAAGAGATGCCTGTATTGATGCTGCACAAAGACTAGCGTTAGAGGATCCTGAAGATGCAGATTCAAATTCAATGTTTGCTGCAATTAAAACATATGAAGATTTGATCAGTAAGGGTTACCAAGTCGAAGTAGTAATTGTTGCAGGAGTAAAAGAAAGGGGAGTTCAAGCTGATGAAAAAATCCTTAAAGAAATTAAAAAAATATTAGAAGTATTTTCTGCAAATGGAGCAGTTATTGTATCCGATGGAGAAGACGATGAGAGTGTAATTCCAGTTATTCAAAATGTATTACCAGTAGTTTCAGTACAAAGAGTTGTAATGAAAGTAAGTAGAAGTGTAGAATATTCCTATGCAGTTTTTGGAAAATATCTAAAAATGTTAGCATATGATTCAAAGTATTCTAAATTTTTCTTAGGAGTTCCAGGTATACTTTTGCTAATTGGTGGAGTTGCAACAGTATTTGGCTATACTGAAGAAATATTTGCAGTGTTAGTTAGTATTTTAGGTATTTCATTTTTAATTAGAGCATTTGACGTAGATAGAGCATGGTCGAACTTGACAAGACCTACGCCGATGGGTTTTATCAGAATCTTTACAATGGTCGCAGGTATATTGTTAATCTTATCATCCATTCCAACTGGAATAAGCTCTATTGATCCAGAAGTGTTAGGTGATGAGACAGAAATACTCAGAATAGTTACCGATAAAATAATAATTGGTCAATTCATCACAGGAGCTTTACCAATTCTATGGATGGGTCTTGGAGCAATTTTTGCAGGAATATTACTTAGTAATTGGATTGGAGGAGTTCCAAGACAAATTACAGATATTTTAAGAATCATAGTTCTTGCAGCATTATACCCCATAACATCACAATTTATCCTCATAATGATGAATGGTGATGTTCAATCAATCACACTAGTGCCACCATTATTAGCAGGACTTGCAGCTACATTAGTATCAGCCACAATTCTATTTAGAAAATATAGAAAACATAAGCATCAAGAAATGATCGTAGACTAAAAAAGTAAGAAATTCTTTACAATAGATTTATTCCTGAAAAACACTGATATCATCTAGGGTTATTGATTATGAATGGTGATTGGAAATTAATAAAATAAAGGATATGGTATTTCAATTATCAGGATTATATAGAATTTATTCAAAAAGACTTGAAACTGAAATACGTGGAGGAGATATACCAAATCATCTTGCTTTAATTTTAGATGGAAATAGACGATGGGCAAAAAGACATCTAACTATTCCTAAAACAGGACATTGGAAAGGAGCAGATGCAGTAGAAAATCTTCTGGACTGGTGTGAGGAATTTGATATAAAAATAATTACTTTGTATGCACTTTCAGCAGAAAATTTAGATCGAGATGATGAAGAATTAAGCCATCTTTATGAATTAATTCGAATTAGATTGGAAAAACTGTACAATGATTCAAGAATTCATAAAAACAAAATGAGAGTTAAAGGAATTGGAAGAATAGAACTATTACCAGATTCAATTAAAGATGTTTTAAAACGATTAGATGATGCAACAAAAAATTATGATAACCACTTTCTAAATATTGCACTAGCATATGGAGGACAAAATGAGCTAGTTGATGCTGTTAAAAAAATAGCTGAAAAGATCAAAGATGGCTCAATTGATGTAAATGATATAACTAAAAAAGAAATTGAATCTAATTTATACACATCTCATTTACCACAATCATCACCAGATATGATTTTAAGAACATCGGGAGAAAAAAGATTGAGTGGATTTTTAATGTGGCAAAGTGCATATAGCGAATTAATTTTCATGGATATATTTTGGCCCGAGTTTAGGAAAATTGATTTGATGAGAGCCATCAGAACATTTCAAGAAAGAAAACGAAGATTAGGTAAATAATTGGGAGAATATTGAAATGATTGAAGAAACTTCTGCAGGAGTAGTATTATTTAGAAGAGAAAATTCAAAAATTTTATTTTTATTATTAAATTATCCATCTGGGCATTGGGATTTTGTCAAAGGAAAGATGGAAGAGGGTGAAACAACTCATCAGACAGCAATACGAGAAACTCGAGAAGAGACAGGAATTACAGACATTGTATTTTTAGATGATTTTGAAGAATGGATAAAATATAATTTTCAATATCATGGGGAATTAGTAAATAAGAAAGTTGTTTTTTTCTTGGCAGAAACAAAAACAGAACAAGTTATAATTTCTCATGAACACCTTGACTATATTTGGGCAGATTATGAAACTGCAATGGAGAAAACAACGTTTGACAATGCAAAATCAATTTTAACTAAATCAAAAGAACTACTTGGAAAAACTTTGCAGTTGTAATTCTTTAGAAACAGATATAGGATTTTTATCATTGATTATAGTTCGACCAACGATAAGATAGTCAGTACCTGCAGAGAGCACATTTTTTGCACTTCCACCCTGAGTACCAATTCCTGGTGAAAAAATATCTAATTTAGAACCTGCTTTTTTGTGACAATATTGAATAATATCCGGAAATGTTGCCCCAACTACAATTCCATCAACCTTTGAAGTAATTGCCCAATCCAAAAATAATTGATATAGTTTCTGAGATTTACCCATTTTGATTTCCATATCGTATGATAGTTTTGCTTCAGGTGCGCTCATATGACATAATGTGATTACTCCCTTGTTTTCCTTGTGAGATGATTTCACTAATTGTTTTAGACTATCTAATCCCATTATGGGGTTGGCAATCACTGCATCAAAACCTAAATTCCAAAGATGCTCGGTTGTAACTTTATTTGTATTACCTATATCATTTAGTTTAATGTCAGCAATTGTTTGCAGTCCATAATTATGGGCAGTTTTATTTATTTTAGAAATTTCTTTAAAACTTAATGGCAGTAATAGATGAAAGTTTAATTTTATTCCACATAGATATGGATGTAATGTTTTGATATTTTGTATGGTTTTGGTAATTAAATTTTTTTCAGATGAATCATAATCATTAGCAAGAATAATTTTGCCATTCTTTTTTGATATCTGAGAAAGTCTAGTTTTGAAGGTGGCCATAATCAACTAAGGGATGCGTCTCTTTTAGTTTTATAATTTTGATGTAAGAATAACCATGTTCAGAAGGATTATCGACAAACGAAGGCTCAGATCCATTATTAGTGGTGAATTTTAAAAATGGTTTTCCAGGATCTGAAGCAAGAACAACATGACAAAAATAAGATGCACCTTCTTCATTAAAATTCATAAAAACTCCTACTAGCCATTTATTTGCATGTGGGAATAAAAATAACGGAAATGGTATTTCTTCAAAACCCCAAGTAAGCTTTGCAAGACTAGCTAGATCTTCGAGTTCAATTGGCAAATATCTATCAGCAGTTCCATTTCCAGGTTTTAATGCATCAGGAAGTGATTTTATTCTAACAATTGGAGAATATAGTTTGCTTGCATCAGATGTAGAATTTACAATATCAGATTCCTCTTTTCCACCTTTTAATCCATAACAGATGTAATGGCCATCATTCTCAAATGGAGTGTAATACACAATTGGTTTTTCTTTTAGTATATCCATTTGAACTGATAAAACTTTTTTTCCATTATGCTCATGAAGAAATGATACACGTGGAGCACGCTCAAGTGCACAAACGAGCCTAGAAAATTCTAACGTAGAAGAAACCTCAATGTAACGAGGTAATTTATCCACAATTAATTTTTCCACAAATAATTTTTGTGTAATACTAAATTAAACTTACCCTAAAATTTTTCAGGCTATTTTCTTCTGTCAATAATTTCATTGACGTTTGGTCCTGTTCCAATTATAGTTACAGGCGTGTTTAATTTTTCTTCAATATTTTTTATAAATGATTGAGCATCAGTAGAAAGTTCCTCAAATGAGGTTTTACCTGCACAATTTGGAAATAACACATCTAATTTTGTGATAGCGATTTGTGTTGCACTATTAAGCATAATTGCACGCCTAGCTAAATCAAAATCAAAATCAGCTGCACGTCTCTGTCGTCCAGTTACAGTTCCAAATTCAGACCAGCCTTTTCTTTCAGCTTCTTCAAGAGAAAGTTCTTTTGATAATGGTCCAGTACCAACACGTGTAACATATGCCTTGAAAACAACAATTACTTCATCAACTTTTTTTGGTCCGAGCCCAACATCCGCACATATTCCTGATGCAGTAACATCTTTTGAAGTTACAAAAGGATATGTCCCATGCCACAAAGATAAGAAAGTTCCCTGTGTTCCTTCAACTAGAACATTTTGATTTAAAGAAATGGCAGTGTTAATTTCTTCAGGAACATCTACAATCAATGAAGATAATGAATCAATATTTTTTGCAAGTTTTAAAATTCTCATGGCTCTATCGGCATTTGCTGGGCCTGTACCAGAACCAGTACTACCAATTTTTTCTTTTAATTCTCCTTTAGAATCACGAAGAAGATGGCTTTCTTCAATAATTCCACAGTGTTTATCAATAAATGCACGACCAGATGCGTCAAAATCTTGAATCTCTTTTAATAAAACACTTGGATTAATTACAACGCCTGGGCCAATCATTACTTTTGCAGTTTTATTTAAAAATCCGCTTGGCAACATTCTGACTTTGTATGTTTTATCACCATCTCTAATTGTATGACCTGCATTTGGACCTGCTCCACCCCTAACAATAATTTTTGGGTTATCTTTTATTGCCAAATATGAAATAATCTTTCCTTTACCTTCATCACCAAAAAATCCACCAACAACAACAGTAGAAGACATATTCTCGAACTCAAATTTCGTTTATTTAAGCTAAAGTGTTGTCAGATGATTTAATATTCAATTAAAAACAGAGTTGATCGTTGGCAGGACCTAATTATGCAGGAAATATCATAGTAATTTTAGCAAATCTTCCAGATTTTCTCAGAATACCTGTTTTGAAAAAAAGAATGGTTGAATTTTTTTCAATGAGTGATGTAGAAAAAATGGAGATCATAAATAATGCACTTGAAGCTGGACCTACAATTCCATTTCCAAATTTTGCTAAACTATTCAAAACATGGTTAGAAATTCTAACTACACTACCTGAAGAACAAAGAAATGGATTATTCTCAGGGTACATCAATGAGGTCTCAAAATCACCTCAAAAATTAATTGAATTTAATTTAGATGGAATACTAGAGATTTTCCTGACACTAAAGAATGAGGAAAAAGAAATCCTTGTCCAATCAATTAAGAAGATAGTAAGTGAATTAGATGTTGAAGATAAAAGAAAATTAATGCTAATCATACCAGATAATGCTAAAACACACTTGAATTTTTAAGCACCAGGTGGCTTGTCAGGCTTTCTATTATCTTCATTGGTATAATCTACAATTTCTCCTTCAGGAGTAAGTACGCCTGCAAAGATTTTTTCGTGTTTTTTTAACAGTTTTCTATGATCTGGCATGGACATGTCTAATCTCATTTCATTCATTACCATTACACGGTATTCCTTCCATTCAGCCCAACACTTGTTGCAAACTGGATATTTTTCAGCAACCATATCAAGTTGCTCTGTATCTGGAATGGAGTTCTTACATTTTGTACAAGCTCGACTCATAGATTCTAACAAAATAGAACTCCTTTTATCTTTTATCAAGTGAAAACCATCAGATATGCATTTTACGAATGTAAAGTAATAATAAATAATAAATTCAAAATTAGTTGTGAAAATAAAATGTCCAAAATGCAAGAAAAATGCAGAATTATCAATGGATTTTTCTTTTGTAAAATGCGATAACTGTGATTTAGATATGAGTTACGGTGAATATGTTAAATTTGTTGCTCATAACGAACCAACGTATTCAGATATTCTTGGTGACTATACAGGTAGTACTGAAGGTCAGGCTGCAGGGTCATTAGATGAATGGGATTAACCACATGGTAAAATCATTCAGCAGATTAAAATAATTAGATTGATGAATTGTTAATCATCATTGGAATTTCTACTAGAAAACATATTAAATTTAATTGGATTTTTAGTGGGACTTGCAATAGGGATAATGTCACTAGTTGGATTTAGAAATACCGGTAGCCCTACATTATTTCGATTAACAATTGCATTTTTTTCAATAAGTGCAGGATTTTTTGTAATATGGGCAGGATATATGGTGGAAGATTTTATAACAAAATCAGGAAACATAGAAAGATGGATTCAAACTCTAGGAATTGTTATTCAAACAATAGGATATTTCTTTATAGCATTTTCACATAGCATTAAATCATTTTTTCCAAAATCAAGATACTTTAGATCAGTTGGAATTTTTCCGTTATTTTTAGTGTCATCTGTACAAATAGAACATATCTTTAGATCTATTTCATTTATTTTATTGGCTTATGGTGCAATTGAAACAATGTTATCATATTTTGAAAACAAAAACAAAGGAGCAATATCCGTAGCTGTGGGATTAGCATTATTAGCTCTTGGAGAGTTTTTAGGATGGTATTCATTTGTATTTCCAGAATCTATTTTGTACTCAATTTCTATGGCAATCAAGATTGGAGGTCTAATTGCATTGTTTATTCCAGTAAGTAAAATCCCACTAACCAAGATAAAATTCGATGATCTGGATTAACAAGTATTAGGCTCAAATTACTTTCAAAATCAAAATTTGTCAAATTCTTTTATCTTTTTAGTATATTGCAAAATATCAACTGACTCTCATAGAAATTATGCAATTAAAGTATACAGGGATAGTAATGACAGAGTACAGAACGCATATGAAAATTATTGGCGACATACTTGCCACTACACGTGATGACCTACAAGATGAAGATGGAGCCTCAGTAACTTATCTCATTAGAAAAGCTAATGTCTCACATTCAAGAATTTCCAGAATTTTAAAGACACTTGTATCTCAAGGATTATTAGAACAAGATGGTACAACTGGTTCAAATAAATATAGAATTAGTCAATCGGGACGAGAATTTCTTCAAGCGTATTATACATTCACATCTTTTGCAGATAACTTTGGATTAACTATCTAGTCTTCAATTTCTTCAAATTCATCTAAATCATCATCAAAATCATCTTGAAATTCATTGTCCTCATATTCTGACGATGGACTAGACATATCTATGATAAGAAAATTCAGTCAATTAAAAAACTTATTCAAATGTAAATGAATAATTAAAGAAAGAAAGATAGTAAACTAATTGAGAATCCACAGACATATAGTTTTAACACGAGGGGAGATCCTGAAAATACTTTGAATCTAATAATTACGTGTGCCAGACATTTAGAATTAGAAACTAAACAAGAAATATCAGATATTTTAGATAAAATAGGAGATTCAGAACCAAAGATAATCATTACAAACATGTCTGGGATATTGACTGCGGAAACAAAACTAGACCCAATTGATGTAGTAAATAAAATCAAAGAAATGATATTAGATGAACCATGGTGTATTAGGTATTCTTTAAGAATTATTCCAATTCAAAAAATTACAGAAACAAAGATTGAAAGTATTGAAGAAGGAATTTCAGATTTAATTAAATTAATTTCTTCTCATGATTCATACCGAATATCAATTCAAAAAAGAAATTCAGACATTTCAAGTCAGGAGTTAATTTCAAGAATAGCAAATAAAGTTAAAAATAAAGTATCATTAGAATTTCCAGATAAAATCATATTAATTGAAATTTTGGGAAATAAGACAGGAATTGCCATAGTCAAAAAAACAGATATTTTGAGCGTAGAAAAAACAAAGAGAAGTATGTCAGAGTAAAATTGCTGCTTTTTCTATCAATATATCTTCAAGAGGATTTTTCGAGATAACTGCATCAAGTTGCTTATCTGTTATTTTATAATATTTTTTTAAAAATAATGTATGATCTTTTGAAAATAACGGAATTGAAATAATTTCAATCTCATTGTAAAGCTTGTCTAATATTTTTCTATTTCCAAGCGCAATTAACATAAAGTTTTGTTTTGGTTTCATTCCAGCAGAATTAATTGCAGTAGAAATTTGAGATGAAATAGCAAAGCGCATCAAAATATCCATTTCAAATTTATTTGAAAGTAAAATATCATTCTTCTCAGAATAAACAGATAATGAAATAATTTTTTTAAGATGATATCTGTTTAAAACAAAATTGCTGGACACAGCCTGAAGTTTTACACTAGGAAATTTTTTCCTTAGATTATCAACAAAAGTAACTGTAAGGTCGTCTTTGCCTTTAATTTCAACGACTTGAATTAATTTATTTGATATATTGAAAAATAGTCTTTTAGACAAACCGCCATGAATTATAGGAATTATACTTACTACATCGTTGTTTTTAATTTCTGTATTTTTACCATCCATTGCAGAAGAATCAACACCGTTAATTGCTATCAAAATATTTTCAACATCAAGATTAGGAGTATTTGTGGGTTTTAGGTTTAGTAATAAATCAAGGAGTTCTTGAATAGTTATATCAGATTTATCAATTTTTATCTCATCAGTTAAAAATGACTTTTTTGCACCTCCTACAAGTTTAATCATAATCATATAGATATCATCAAAAATGCTAGTGATTAATTTTCTGTTTTGCTAAGAGTTATTCTTCAGTAGTGGTACTTTTTGATTCTGAGACAATTTCAATAACTTGTTCTTCAGTAGAGTCGTCATCTGAAATTTTTTCTTGCAATGTGTGATTTTCGACTTTAGAAGACTCAATTTGAGACTGTTTTATTTTTTCGTCACGAATTTCTTTTTTGATAAATTTAGTAATATAGCCTGCAATTTCATTTTTTAATCCTTTAGAACGAATTATAGCTATTTGATCTAAGATTTTTTTGTTATCAGCAAAATCTTCTCCAAATTTTTGTTTGTGCTCATCTAATACTTCGTATGAAAGTCTCTTAATTCTATCCACTCCTCGTGTATTGAATAGGGGTTTTTTATACCTATATTCGAAGGAATGATTTTGTATTTACTTCCAGTAACATAGCCATTTCATCATATGATTTACCAAGTACTTTGGAGGCACAAAACACAACGCTTGGTATGAAACTAATCTGACCAGATTTCATTTCAAAACACCGAGAGAATTTTACAGGACCGTCAGTTTCAACTAGAATTTTGTTTTCAGGTGTTTGAGATAGCAGTGCTTGTTTATCATTGGCATAAATCGTTACAGGTCCATATGAAACAAAAAACTCCATATCCATTGCTTTTTGAAGCTGTTTTTTACTTCCATCAAACCAATGAAGTAATGCATGTTTAGTATTATAAGAAGTCATTATAGAAAAAATCTGATCTAAACTTTTTCTAGAATGAATAGAAATTGGTTTTTTGAATTTTTCTGCGATGGATAGAAAGGTTTCAAAAAAGTAGATTTGTTTTTTATTATCTTCATCAGATTTGACATAAGTAGGATCCAATCCAATCTCCCCAATACCTGAAATATTTTGTTGATTTTTAGTAATTAGATCTATCATAAATTCTAGATCGTCGTCGATACGCTCAGGATGAATGCCAATAAAGGGCAAGACGAGATTACTCTTGTTTCCAAGCTCCAATGTTTTTTGGGATGTTATAGTATCCATTGAGACACAGCAAGCTTGAATTTTCATATTTTCCATACCCCGAATAATATAATCCAGATCATTTTGATAATATGAATCGGTTAAATGAATATGAGAATCATATAACCAAGTCATTGCCTCAACTTTGAAAATAGTCTGTATAAATCGATTCCTTGGTGATATTTTTTAACTCATAATCTTTTATCGGAAAAAAGAAAATGAAGGTTATGAAATCATCAGAATTGGGTATTTCAGCGATGTATAGAATTTTAAAAAAATCAGGTGCAGAGAGGGTTAGTGATGAATCAGCAGAAGAACTACGAGAAATAATTGAAGAATTGGCTAATAAAATTGCAAAAAGTGCAGTAGATATGGCTTTACATGCAGGAAGAAAAACGATCAAAGCAGAAGATATCAAACTTGCATCAAAACCATTTATTTGATTTTAATCTAAAGAGTTTAATTATTCAATTCATGTTTTTCAAAACGGTACTCTGGCAGAACGGTTATGCGTGAGCCTGCAAAGCTTATACAAGGGGGTTCGACTCCCTCGGGTACCTTTTAATGTCAATTAGCAATTACTTGTCCTTTCATCCACGGATGTAAAGTGCAAAAATAATCATAGATACCAGGATTTTCAAAAATGAATGTAAAATATTCTTCAGGATCTAAATATTCACTATCAAAAAGTCCACTTTGATTTCCATAATAACCAGAAGTGACACTATGAAATGCAGCATCTTCGTTTAACCAAGTAACTGAGTCGCCAGATTTAATTGAAATTTTTGATGGAATGTAACAGGAATCAGTTTTCTCACATCCTGGACGTGAGACTTTTGTTGGCATGATAACATCTGCTTTGAGTGTAGGTTTTGAATCGTCGGTGTTTTGAACATAATTTTCATTTTGAGATAATAGTACAATGCCAATCACGGCTATAATTATCGCAAAAATTGAGGCTAGTAGTATTTTTTTCTTCAAATTACATCACATATTGATCTTAGTTATTATGTAATTACCAAATTCTCTAAATATATAACATAATAGATACAACAATTGGCTCAAAACGGAAATAGCTTACTAGAATACATACCAGGTTCACATACACTTTTAGCTCAGAAAAATTCTAGCATGCCATTAGAAGGATTTTCAGAAAATGTAAGAGTTAGCATACAAGAATATGCAGAAGATTCAAAAAGTGAAGTAGAAAAAGGCAATAATTTTCTTCAATGGGTGCTTACACGAGTTTTTGAGGCTACAGAAGATGATGCTGCAGATGCAATTGTAGATGGTGCAAATGATCTTGGCATTGATGCATATCTACCAGTAGATTTTTCAGATAATACTATTCGCCTATTTCAATCAAAATACGGGACTTCACATTCATTTGAAGCAATTGCAAAATTCAAAGAAGATGCAAAACGTTTACTCGGAAAAGACGTTTCAAAAATGAGGCCTGAATTAGCTCAGCTTGTTACAAAGATCAAAGAAAAAAATCTGAAAATAAAATGCTGCTATGTTACAGATCAAAAAGTAGAGTATCAAGATGATATAATAGAAATAATAGATATAGAAAAAATTGTTCAAAAATTATGGGAGAGAATAAAAAAACCTGCTGCTGGAAAAAGATCATCTATTAAATTAGAAAGAATGCTTAGACATGAGAATACAATTTTAGGAATTTTAAAATTAAGAGAATTAACTGAATTTGTTAGTAAAAACAGAGATTATGTGTTTGAATCAAACATAAGACAATGGATGCAATTTAAAACAACAGTAAACAAAGGATTGAGAGAAACGCTTCAAAGTAATCCAGGAAAATTTTTTTATTATAATAACGGAATTACAATTGTAGTTAGTGATTTTGAAGAATTGGGAGATAATCTCATAGAACTTCATGCACCACAAATTGTAAACGGTGCACAGACTTCCAACTCAATTCTTGATCATTCAAAGAGAACAAAAAACATGGATGGTTCTATGACAGTAACAATAATCAAGGCAGATGATGAACAAGAACAGAACAATATTACAAAATACAGAAATTCACAGAATTCAGTCAGAGGGAAAGATCTTGTATCGCTAATGGATTTTCATAAGTCTATTAAATCACAATTAAAAAATTGTGGGTATTTTTATGAGATTCAAGCAGGTTCGTTTGATACAAAATCAAAATCAAAACAATCAGAATATCAAGGAGATTCTCTATATAATGAATATCTTCCAGATAATCACAAAAAAGTTATTGTTGCAAAAGACGCCATACAAGCTCTAGTTGCCGGAATCGAACAAAGACCTACAGAAGCATATAGTTCTCCAGCTCAATTTCTTCCAAGAGGAAGTAAATACGATGATGTATTCAATGATAATCTAAAAGACGATTACAGAATTTTGTTATATCCATATTTAGTAAAAGAATATGCAAAAAAGACATTAAAGTATGGAAAACAAGGAGGTCATAAAACAAAAAGATATGCAACTTTATTTTATGTAGGAGTTTATTTTAGAATTTTACATAAAAAAATACTAGAAACTAAAGGAGATTTCAAGAGTGATGTGAGAAGGATGGAACCAATATTTCGTAGTTTTAAACTAAATTCTAGAATTCTGAAAATTGCAGATGTGGTTGTAACTAAATTTTTAGAAGATACAGTAGTAGACGATGAAATAGAGTTAGCAAATACAAAGCATAATTTCTTCTCACAACATGTATGGAATGATTCAATGCTTAGAGTAGTAGATAAAAAAATAAGGCAAGAGGAGGAAGAAATCTTAGCCTTGAAAAAACTTGCAAATAACTTGTTTTAGATTTTAAAAAGGTAGAAGTCTAACCAAGTAAAGATTTGCAGGAGGTTTACACTGGTCAGACTACCTACCTAGAATTCATATAAACCGGTATTATTTAACATGATTTTTCAAATAGATTCTAGAATCTTTTTTATATAGATCAAAGAGAGCGTAATTGATTTGGGAATCAAAGAAAAATGTACAATTTGCAATAGCAAAATATCTTTACGTTTTAACCCCATGGAAGAATGGGGAATCAAAGGTCCTATTTGCGGTGATTGTTATTCAAAGAAGATCGACAAGCATTATCCTGGAGATCATATTAGAGTAAATAAAGAAAAAGACTAGTCTGATTTTGAATATTTGTTAACATAAAGACAGTTCCAAGCAAGTGGATCTTCTTTGACATCTTTTTCTTCAAGAAATATAATGTCAGTGATTGTTTTTTTTCTTTTTAGTAGATTTACCTGAAAACTTGAAAATGTTTTACAATTACAATCGTTGTATAAGCATACATCACCGTCACCTTCATCATGATCTTCTGCTGCATGTCCACAATCACATAATGCGTCATTTTTTACATCCTTACGAGATTTCTTTGTGTAAATTCCCAATCTCAAATATGCTTCTCCACCATGTCCCTTTTTGAATCGTTCATAATTTTCTGATTTTTGTAATACTTTAAAAAAAGACATATTAGATTCTGGGCGCTGAGAATCTGAACCAATTATTATCCAATATTCATCATCGATCTCAACAAATCTAATTTTGATCGTTGAATCTAACCACCAATGAATTATATCATGCCAAATACCTGAAGCCTCTTTTCGATCATCAAATAAAGGAACGATATTCATTCTGAGATCATAATAACGATAGGCTACGCCCATAAAATTATCAAACCATGGAATAGATGATGTCAACATAACAAAACCAGATTAGAGCGTATTTATCTGATCTGAATTAATGGTAATACCCTTATATCTCAGTTTTATACCTATAACTATATGGTTTCCTATAGGACAAGCATGCAGATAGTAGCAGACCTTTTGACGGTCACACAGCAATCTGGTCAAGAGGGCATTAAAACAACATCATTACTAACAAAGGCAAATTTATCACATTCTAGATTATCAAAGTTCTTAGAAAATTTAACAGGTTCTGGATTAATCAATAAAATAGAATTTGATAACAAAAATACATTTGTGATAACTGAAAAAGGAAGACAGTATTTGGAATCTTATGCAAAGTTTGCAGGCATTGCAGAATCCTTTGGATTAGAACTTTAAATTTATTTTTTAGTTCTTCGATTTAACTTATCTTTTTGTTTTTGCTTTCTTTCTTTATATGAGCTATAAATTACAATTATAGATATTCCTGCAATTGCAGTATAAAATAATGGAATAAGGGGTTGGTCATACATTGTGCCAGTGGTAGGGGAGATAAACGCTATAGGAATTGTGACAATTAAAAATATCATAACAACCATCAGATACTTATCCATAACTAGTATGATTTACAAAACCATATATCTTTTTGATTTAACTGTGATATAATAGAAAAACAATGATAAAAATTCTTGAACTGATCGGATTTGGGTTAATTGGTGGAACAATTTATTCTTCTATAGGTATGATTGGAAACGAGTTACGATGGCCAGTATTTTTTGGATGTGCTGCTGGGGCACTAGCAATTATAATTTATCGTAAAAAATTAAGACAAAAACAAAATAATTCTGTTTAAAACTATTAGAGAGTGTTGATCAATGTTAAATCAACCGACAGATCTATAAAGGAGAATTAAAAGCAATTATGAGGGCAAATGGCAAACGAGACAACACAGTGGTGGAAAGGATTGGGAAAAGAATTAGAAACAGATATTGAAACACTTGATGAATAAAATATTAAAAAATTGAAAATTTTTGAAATTATTATAAGCCTCGGGTGGGCTCCGACCCCACGACCTAACGCTTACGAGGCGTTCGCTCTACCAGGCTGAGCTACCAAGGCACTTTTGGGTGATGCCATCAGAGTTAATAAAAAGCCTTTCCGACTTTGATCAAATGAAAAAAACAATTTCTGGAATTAGAGGTATTTTTGGCGAGGATTTTAATCTAAAAGATACATTGTATTTTTGTAATAACTTTTCTTCGTTGATTGAATCTAAAAAATGCGTAATAGGCAAAGATACAAGACCTTCAGGAATGATGATCAAAGAAATAGCATCAGCAGCATTAATGAAAAATGGAATTAATGTTTACAATTTAGAAACAGTACCAACTCCAGTAGTATTTCGAGAATCAAGAAAATATGGAGCAGGAATAGTCATCACATCTTCACATAATCCACTAGAATGGAATGGGATAAAATTTATCATTAATGGAAGGGGGATTAATGAAAAAGAACTTCCAAAGATTATTGAAAATCAAGAAGTTTTAATGTCAAAAATAGGCATTGAGGAGCAAATTACATCAACATATTTACAAGACGCAAAAGAATTGATTGGGCAAATCGAGAATCAACCTGAAATAGTCATAGATATTGGTGGAGGTGCTGCAAAAGAATTCGCGCCAAATTTACTAAGACAGTTAGGATGTAAAGTCAAAGTAATTAATGAAGATCTGGATAATTGTTCAAGAGGTCCTGATCCAACTGCAGATAACTTGTCGGATCTTGTAGCTGCAACTTCTGAAAAAGGAATCGGATTTGCTTTTGATTTAGATGGAGATCGCCTAGTTGTTGTAAGAAAAGGAGAAAAACAAACTCCCGATGTAACTTTAGGTTTGGGAGTAGCAAAAGCATTAGAATTAGGATATAAGAAATTTGTATTTAGCATAGATACAAGTGTTTCAGTTGAAAAATTTATCAAAGAAAAAGGAGGGAGTGTGCAGAGATCAAAAGTTGGAGAAGCAAATGTAATAGATTTGATGTTAAAAACAAATGCACAAGCTGGAGGAGAAGGAAGTAGTGGGGGTTTTATCTTACCAGAATTTAATTTTTGTAGAGAAGGAATTCTAACAAGTGGTCTTATTTCTTCAATGATGGAAAATTCAAAATTTGATGAGATATTAGATTTTATGGAGAGCTACAAACAGTTAAGAGAGAAAATCAAAGTGGATTCAGTATTTCATGATAGAGTTATTGATGAAGTATCCAAAAAACTTACAAAAGAATATTCTGAAGTTATCACTCAAGATGGAATTAAAGGAATTATTGATGAAGATAGTTGGGTTTTGATTAGAAAATCAAACACAGAGGACATCATAAGAGTGTCAGCAGAATCAAACAACTTAGATAAATGTAAAAAAATTGTAAAAAATACATTAGAATTAGTGAAACAATGTTATGACAGTATTAGATGAATATGCAATAATAAAAAATTTGCAAAAGAAATTAGGAAATAAGAAATTCGTATCAGAAGATGTAGAGATTTTCAAAGTAGGTAAAACAAAAATCATAGTCAAAATCGACACGTTTGTTGAAGGTACAGATATGCCTTCAAAAATGAAAATTTCTGACGCAGCTAGAAAAAGCATTGTAGCGTGTGTTAGTGATTTTGCTGCTAAAGGAGTAAGACCTCAATATGGAATAATTTCATTGAATTTGCCAAAAACGATTTCACGCTCAAAAATTAATGAAATATCAAATGGGTTTAGTAATGCCTCAAAAGAATTCAAGTTCAAAATTTTAGGAGGCGACACCAATGAAGGAAAGGAAATTGTATTTACCGTATCCTTATTTGGAACTACAAATAAGATAGTCAAAAGGAGCGGAGCCAAAATTGGAGATATCATATTTGTAACTGGTCCTTTTGGCTATACTGCATCAGGTCTAGAGATTTTACTTAGAAAAAAGAAAGCTAAGAAAACTTTTGTCAAAAAGGCAATAAGTTCAGTTTTTAGGCCAAATCCAAGATTAGATTTTGGTGTAAACAATAAAAAATATTTTACATCTACAATGGATTCCAGTGATGGGTTATCTACTACATTAAATGAAATGGCTAGTCAAAGTAATTGTAAATTTATCATAAACAATATTCCTACAAGAGATGAAATATCAGAATTTGCAGAATCAAATAAAATAGAACCAGATAAACTAGTATTTCATGGAGGAGAAGAATATGAGTTTGTATTTACTGTTTCAAAAAAATATAAGGCAATAATTGAAAAAAATGCTACGTCATTAAAGACACCAATTATTGAAATTGGATATGTAACTAAAGGTAAAGGGGTATTTGTTCAGAAAGGGGAAAAATTTAGTTTCTTGAAAGATTTGGGATGGCATTATTTTACAAAATAATCATTCACCAGAGTAAAAATCATGTTCTACTTTTTGAATTATGTTAAAGACGGATTCTGCAGATAATCTGGAAACACAATCTTTGATCCATATTTCATCAAGATGCATTAATCTATTCATATCAGCTGAAGGAAGCTGATCGGGTTGAAGATCTGGATACATTGTATGTATTCGAAACCCTTCTTTGGCAATGTCTTCACATTTTTTTTCTAATGAGGTCATAGAATCGCTATTCGGTGTTAAAAATTCGAAGATTAGCGAGCCAGAAATTGCAGATATTATTACAATGCCAATTAGTAGCCAAAGTATGGATGCCATACAAGAACAAATTAAACATAGTATTTGAGCAATAATGAAAAAAGCACGCGTACCTGAAACAAGATAGGTTCAAAAAATGAATGTTTTTTAAACCCTTTTAGATGTGAGTAGACATTGTCAGAAATTGAAGCTGAGATTGAAGTAGAATCCCCAATTGAAGAAGAAGAGGAGATTCAAACTAAATCTAGACCGGAAACAAAGACAGATGGTCCTGAAAAATGGGGAATTGCCCATATTTACAGTAGCTATAACAATACAATCATACACATGACAGATCTAACTGGTGGAGAAACTATCTCTATTAGTTCAGGTGGAGTTCATGTCAATGCTGACAGATACGAATCATCACCTTTTGCTGCAATGAAGGCTGCAAATGCAGTTGTCGAAGTTGCACATACAAAAGGATTTACAGGATTTCATATTAGAGTACGAGCTGTTGGAGGAGTAGGTTCCAGAGTTCCAGGTCCAGGTGCACAAGCTGCAATCAGAGCTTTGGCAAGAGGTGGATTTAAGATTGGAAGAATTGATGATGTAACACCAATTCCTCATGATACCACCAGAAAAAAGGGTGGAAAAAGAGGAAGAAGAGTCTAGTCCAATACTTTTATTCTAACATTACAACCTTTAGATTGAAAATAGTCAGTCATAAATTGAGTAAATTTTTCAGATTGATTTTTGAATCGATATTTGCTTAGCATGTCAGCAAATTTTTCTTCAATACCTTGTTGTAAGTTTTGTTTAAAAGTTAATTTAAAAAAAGTCCATCCAAATTGTGATGAGGGTTCACTTAGAGTATACCCATTATAACCTCCAACCAAAGTTTCCATATGAGATAATGATTTTTTTATTAATAATAGATTATCAAGATAATTTTTTGTGCTAATTTCAAAAACAATACTCAAGACTAATCACTTTCGTCAGATGATTTACTACTCAATTTATCAGATAAGGAAACAAATTTTCCGTCTTGTTCCACATTGATTTTGGTCTCCATTCTAATGTTAAGACCAATTGATCTAAATAGTGCCAATAATTTTCCGCCATCAAGAATTTCAGTGATTTCACCTGATGTAATTAATTCAGCTAATTTTTCTACGACCATTATAGTATCATTTGGAAATTGGGATTCTGCATTCTGCAATACTTCAAGACCTCTGAATCCTAGATGTCCAACAAGAACATCTCGAGGATTTTTTGTTGTTTTAGATTGTAAATTGGCAGGTGGTGTTTCTATTTTTTTTCTAGAGATATTTTGTTGCATTTCTGCAAGTCTTTTTGCCTTTAATCTTTCAAGTTCAGAATCGTCTTCGCTCAACCTTTAATCACACCTATAGGCACCAATTTTGCTACTTTAGTGGCTATTCCTAAATTATGAGATACATCTACTACAGCATCAACATCTTTGTATGCTTGAGGAGTCTCTTCCACAACTCCATCACGCGTTAATGCCTTGATAAATATGCCTTTATCACTTAGGGATTTTCTGACATTATCTTCTGTGAAATCTCTTCTTGCCTTTGATCTAGACATAGTTCTTCCAGCACCGTGAGCTGTAGAACCAAAACTCAAATCCATTGAGTTTGGTTTTCCAAGCAATATCCAGCTTGCAGTTCCCATTGAACCTGGAACTAAAACAGGTTGACCAAGATCTCTGTATTTTAAAGGAACTTCTTCTCGATTTGCAGGAAATGCACGTGTAGCGCCTTTTCTATGAACCACAAGTTTTCTTTCTTTGCCATCAACTTTATGTTTTTCAACTTTAGCAATATTATGAGCAACATCATAAACCAAATTCATCTCAAGATCAGATTCTGACTGATTAAAGACTCGTTCAAAAGATTTTCTTGTCCAATGAGTAATCATTTGTCTATTACTCCATGCAAAATTTAATGCAGCAAACATTGCTTTTCGATAAGATTCGCCTTCTTCAGATGTATTTGGAACACATGCAAGTTCTCTGTCTGCTAAAGTAATATCATATTTTTCCATAGATTGTTCAGAGATTCTCAAATAATCACTACATACTTGGTGACCAAATCCTCTTGAACCACAATGAATTAAAATTGTGATTGTTCCTTCCTTAATCCCCATTCTTTTTGCAGCTTCTTCATCATGAATTTCAGCTACTTTTTGTACTTCAAGAAAATGATTTCCAGAACCCAAGCTTCCTAGTTGTGGTGCACCTCTTTTTCTTGCCTTATCTGAAACTTTATTCGGATCAGCATTTTTTATTTGCCCATTTTCTTCACAGACATCTGCATCATGTGTTGAACCAAATCCATTATCAATTGCCCAATCAACACCACGTACAAGAACTTCATCAAGTTGTGAATGACTTAGTTTCACTGCTCCTTTGGAACCAACACCTGATGGGATTGAACTAAAAAGATCAGTTACAAGTTCATTTAGTTTTGCTCGAACATCTTTCTCAGTTAAATTTGAGCGGAGTAGTCTAACACCACAATTAATATCATAACCCACTCCCCCTGGGCTAATCATTCCTTCTTCAGCATCCATAGCTGCTACACCTCCTACAGGGAAACCATATCCTTCATGACCATCTGGTAAAACTACACTATGACCCACAATTCCAGGTATGGTTGCCACATTTTTTGCCTGCATGATAGTTCTATCTGATAACATTTTTTGGAGTAAGGCTTCATCAGCGTAGATCTTTACAGGAACTTTCATTCCAAGATTAGAGTCAGCCTCAATTAGATACTGATTTTCTCCAATTTTTTTAGGAGTATTAGAAGACATAATGATTGGTAAAATTTTGCCTCAAGCCAATTTAAATCATAAGTAGATTTATTTTCAATGTCATAAAAGAGTAAACATTGGCAATTTTACCGATAGATAGTGGACGTTATGGCACTAAAGAAATGATGGATATTTTTAGTGAACAAAAAAAAGTAAATTATCAATTAGAAATTGAAGGAGCAGCTGCGATATCACAAAGCGAGATTGGAATTATTCCAAAATCAGTTGGTAAAACAATTTACAATGCAGCAATGTCAGGAAAAATTTCAGTAAAAAGAATTAAAGAATTAGAAGCAAAAAATGATCATGATACAGCGGCTTTAGTTGAATCATTGAGCGAAAAATGTATAAAAAATGCAAGACCATGGATTCATTATGGATTAACAAGTAATGATTTGGTAGACACAAGTAATTCTATGCAAATGAGAGATGCGCTAAAAATCATAGAACCAAAAGTTGCAAAAATGGCATCATTGTTAGCAAAAAGAGCAGTTCAACATGGTAAAATTCCAGCAGTTGGTAGAACGCATGGTCAACATGCAAGCATAATATCATTTGGATTAAAATTTGCAAACTGGGCAGCAGAAATGGCAAAACATGTAGAAAGAATTGAAGAAATTAAGAAACGAGTTTTAATTTGCAAAACACTAGGAGTAGTTGGAACAGGATCATTAATGGGTGCAAAATCACTTGAAGTACAAAAACGAGTTGCAAAACGATTAAACCTATTTCCAGCAGAAGTAACCACACAAATAATTCCCAGAGAGAGATATGCAGAGTATGTTTTTGAACTAGCACTTATTGGGGCAACTTTGGAAAAAATTGCAATTGAGATTAGGAATTTACAAAGAACAGAGATAGGCGAAGTTGCTGAGCAATTCAAAAAAGGGCAAATGGGTAGCAGTGCAGTTCCAGTAAAGAGAAATCCGATAAAAAGTGAAAGAGTCTCATCGTTATCAAAAATGCTACGCAGCCAAATAGCAATTACATTTGAAAATATCCCATTATGGCATGAACGAGATCTTTCAAATTCAGCAAATGAGAGATTTGTATTACCTACAACGGCCATTCTGATAGATGAAATGCTAGAAACTATGATCAAGATAGTTTCAAACCTAATGGTAAATGAGAAAAGAATTGTAGAAAATCTCTATATTACAAAGGGGCAAATATTTGCAGAATTTGTTTTAGAGGCACTGATTAAGAAAGGCGTTCCAAGATTTGTTGCGTATAGAGACGTGCAAAGAGTTGCATTTGAGGCAAATGACAAAGGAATTCAGTATATTGATGCAATCAAAAACGATAAAGCATTTACTTCAAAACTTACAAATAAAGAAATTGATGCAATATTTTCACCAGAGAAACATCTTGGAGCATCACCAGCAATAATTAGTAATGTAAAGAAATCAGTTCAAAAAACTATTAGTAAAGTTATTTAGTTTTTAGCAATGCTTTATGAATTTTAGAACCGTATTGTAATGCTTTTTTTCGTTTTGTACAAGAAATTTCAGGTACGTTGATTTCACTTGCTAATTTTCTAATAATGTGTTTCCGATACAAGTCTTCTGAGTCATGAATTTTTTCAGAAATTGGAATATTTTTTGCATACTCTATAAAATTTTCAGACAATAATGGTTGAATGATTTGTACTTTAAATTCAGATGCAATTAGATTTACAGCTTTCATCATTTTTAATTCATTATCTAATTTGGAATTCATTACTTCCATTATTTGAGATTCCCCACCAGAAAATGCTTCTCTATATGCGTTATACCCACAAAATAATTCATCAATTCCGTTTGCAGTAATTACTGTATCAATATTCAAACTACTTGCAAGTTTAGAAACATAATAAAATGCAATACAGTTTTCATTCCATGAGAGATTCTCAGTTTTTATAGTTTCATGAATATTATTTGTAACGTTAGGAAAAGTTTCAGGATCAATTTCCAATATATGATGACGATACTTCAGAAATGAATTTACCTCATTTGCAAATAAAATATCATGAGAGTCAGCAAATCCAATTGTCAATAAAGTAATATCATAATTCATCTCAAAGCAAATTTTTGAAATCAGTGTACTGTCAACACCACCAGAAAATGCAATCCCAATTTTCTTTGTACTAACAGTTTCAGAAATAGAATTTTTAATATTTTCAAGCAGTTTTTTATTCATTTCATTCATTATCGCTCATAATTTTGAATATATAGAAAGGTAATGAATCAATCTTTTAATTTAAGATTATTTCTAAAAAAATATGATACGATTATCAGAAAATGACATCATTGAAGAATTAAAAAAATTGCCAGGATGGAGTGTAGTTAACGAAAAGCTGCACAGAGAGTTTCAGTTTGAGAGCTTCAATCAAGCTTTTGGTTTTATGACTAGAGCCGCTATGGAGATTGAAAAAATGAATCATCATCCAGAATGGTTTAATGTCTACAATAGGATAACTATAGAATTAACAACTCATGACGCTGGAGGCATTACAAAAAATGATGTCAATCTAGCCAAAATTCTAAATTCATTACAATAGAGAAAATCAAAGAATTTCAGACAAAATCATTACAGAATTTATATTATATCCAGAATCAAATTATTTCAAATGGCTACAAGTCCCACAATTTTAGATTCAGATTTTAGATATATCGATAAAAAAGGAAACCTGTTAAAAACCAGAACAGAGCTAACGGTAGCTCAAATGCTCTCATTTCTAGATCAGGAATACCAATACAATCACAAAATTATATTAAAAAATGGTAAAGAAGTTACAATTGATTTTAAAACAGAAAAAGGTCTAATCGAAGTAATTGATAATGATGAAGATATTATAAAATACAAAAAAATCAAAGAAGATTTTCCAGAACAAAAAATAATGGCAATAGGCCATGCAAAATATGTAGCACAAATCAAAGAACTTCAGGACATTGTATTTTATGATAAGACACCACAGACAGGTTCAATATTTTTGGAAGATGCTTCATTTTCATTTGATTATGCACATATTCTTCCATTGGTAGAAAAATGTTCAATTTTACATGGACATACATCTTCTGTCATGGTAGAGTTAGTTGGACAAATGAAAGACAATCTTCTTGTTGATTTTGGCATTGCAAAAAAAATAATCAAAGAAGTTGTTGCAGAGTTTGATCATAAATTTTTCATTAACAGAAAATATCTAAAAAGAGAAGATGATTCACATTATCAAATTCAATTTGATGGTCCAAAAGGAATGTTTGACATTCAAGTTCCAATAAATACAGCATATCTATTGGAGGGGGAAGCTACTGTAGAAAATCTTTCAAGTGAGATAATCAAACTGCTGGCTCCTAAATTACCTCATAATGTAGAAGCCGTTGGCGTTTACATTTATGAAGGATACAATAAAGGATCTCACATTATTTCAAATATTTCAAGATAATTAAGAAATGGAACCAAAAATTGCAGAAAAAGCTTGGAACCCAGAGTTAGAAAAAGAGATTCTCAAACAATGGACAAATGAGAAGATTTATGATTTTACTCCAAAGGAAGATAATTTCACGATAGATACACCGCCGCCTTATCCGTCAGGAAGACCTTGGCACATAGGTGCAGCTGCACATTATTCTCAGATTGATATGATTGCACGAACTGCAAGAATGGCTGGAAAAAATGTGTATTTTCCAATAGGCATTGACAGAAATGGGCTTCCTGTGGAAATTTACACAGAAAAAAAGCACAATATTAGGATGCGAGAGACTGAACGAGGTGAGTTTCTAAAATTATGCAGATCTGCACTTGATGATTTAGAAGATGAAATGATATTGATTATGAAAAGCTTGGGAATAAGTGGAGATTTTTCTAATTACTATAGGACTGATTCTGAAGAATATAGATCACTGACACAATCTACATTTATTGAACTTTGGAAAAAAGGTCAGGTCTATCTTGCAAACAGACCAAATAATTATGATTGGGTATCAGGTACAACAATTGCAGATGCCGAAATAATTTACGAAGACTTACCAACTAAACTAGTCTACATGAAATTTAAAATTAAAGAGACAGATAAAGAAATAATCATAGCAAGTACAAGACCAGAACTACTATGTGCTTGCAAAACAGTAATTGTAAATCCTGAAGATGAGAGATACATAAATTTTATTGGTAAAAAAGTGATTGTACCAATTACTAATGCAGAAGTAGAACTAAGAACACATCATTCTGCACATCAAGATTTTGGTTCTGGAGCTGTTATGGTTTGTAGTTACGGAGATCAAAACGATGTTGCATTATTTAGAGAGTTAGAATTAGAAGAGATTGTTGCTATAGGATTAGATGGAAAGATGACAGAAGCTGCAGGAAATTATGCAGGATTAAAACCAAAACAAGCACGAACAAAAATTATTGAAGATTTAGAGAATAATGGATTAATTGAAAAAATTGAAGATATTATTCACAGAACTCCCGTATCTGAAAGAAGTAAAAACCCAATTGAAATAATTCCAATGGAAGAATATTATCTAAAACAAAAAGAATCAATTGAAAAAATGAAAAAATTAGGACAAGAAATTACATTTTATCCTTCAATGCATAAACAGATTCTCATGAATTGGTTAGAATCTATCAATATTGATTGGCCAATTTCAAGAAGAAGGTATTATGGTACTGAGATACCCATATGGTATTGCAAAAAATGCTCAGAACCACATGTTCCTGAGCCTGGAAAGTATTACAAACCATGGTTAGAAAAATGCCCTATTAATCAGTGCTCCAAGTGTGGAAATAGTGAATTTGTAGGAGAAGAAAGAACTTTTGATACATGGATGGATTCCAGTGTCTCACCACTTTATGTTTGTAAATTTAATAGAGATCAAGATTTTTTCAATAAAGTTTATCCCGCATCACTTCGACCTCAAGCAAAAGATATTGTTAGAACTTGGTTGTACTATACACTTCTAAGATGTGAGCAGCTGACAGGAGAGAAACCATGGTCAGAAGCATGGATAATGGGATACGGTCTTGATGAAAAAGGTATGAAAATGAGCAAGAGTAAAGGAAATGCAATTGATCCTTTACCAGTAATTGAACAATTTGGAGCAGACACTTTCAGGTTTTGGAGTGCAAGTGAAATTAACCATGGATATGATTTTAGATGTAATGAACAAAAAATTGAATCCACAAAAAAATTTCTCAGTAAACTATGGAATGTATCAAGATTTTTGTCTAGCTTTCCAGTAATTAAATCTGGAATTCCAACAGAGACAGACAAATGGATATTATCTGAATTAGATAATCTAATCAAAGAATGTAAGAGGGGATATGATGAATATAATTTCTTTATTCCTGCAATTGCAATTAGAGAATTTACATGGAATATTTTTGCAGCACATTACATTGAAATGGTCAAAGCAAGAGCTTATGGAATTGGATTTACAGATGAAGAAAGAGATGGCGCAATTTACACATTACACAAAACACTGTCAACTATTTTGAAATTATTAGCACCAATTACGCCATTTATAACAGAATATCTTTGGAAAACATTGTATTCATCAGATAGTATACATAAACAACATCAAGTTAAATCTGAATCAATACCAGAACAAAGCAAGATTACAAAAGAGATAACTGAATTCAACTCTAAAGTATGGAATGAGAAAAAGCTGAAAAATCTTTCATTAAAGGATTCAATTAAAATTGCCATCCCAGAAAGTTTAGAGTATTTTAGAAAGGACTTAAAATCAATGCATAATTTAGAGGATAATTGAGCCTAAATTATACATGTATGATTCCATTTGTTATCAAATATTGAAGTCCAGAAACAAACTCTGCATCTTCGATTAATCCATCTGCCCACCATCCAGCATTATTTTTTATCCAGTTTGGAATAGGTTGCTGTGAAGATTGTCCTGATTGAGTTTGAGGAATTGTCATTATTTCCTCATTAATCAAATATTGAATTCCTAAAACAAAATCAGCATCTTTGATTAATCCATCTGCCCACCATCCAGCATTATTTTTTATCCAGTTTGGAATTATAATTTCAGTTTCGAAAACAAATGGATTTAATGCATGTGTACCAATAATTTCAACAATTGAGTCTCCATTAAAAAATGGAATCATCAAAGTTCTTGATGTTGATGTAGATTTTGATTCAATATAGCTAGTTTCAAAACCATCTACTAAAACAAAAAACATATCATCAGTTGATTCAAATGTTGCATCTAAGATCTCTCGTGGAATTGTAATTTCAATAGTCCCATCATCTTGAGTATTCATAGTAATTATTAATTCAAAAAAGTCAGGATCTAAAAAAATTGATTCAATATTTCCATGTTCAATGTTATAAATTACATCAATTGATTCTATAGCAACAACTCCTGAATCTGCAAATGAGTTTGGAATTATTAATGGAATAAAAAAAACAACGAAGATTAAACTAAAAAATAAAGGTTTAACACTATTCATCATTTATCGCCAAATGACATTCCTTCTTCTAATGAAGTAGTAATATTATTTCCAGAGACGGTATTTTCAGAAGTTATTTTAGTTAGAGTTGCATTACCATTAAGAATCCATAAATTAGAAATTTTGCTTTGCGGACCAATTATTGAAACTTGAGATTGATCAATATTGTTAATTGGAATATTAGCATTTACAAAAAGCTTCATTGTAGCATGTAGTTCTTCAAGTACACCATCCTCTAAAAAGGCCACAATTACAAGCGAATCTTTAGCGCCTGATTGTCCTGAAGAGACAGTTCTAGCTTTTCCAAATCCACAATTATAATTAATTTCATCAACTACAATGTTACATTCATTTAATTCTAATTTAAGATCAGATTTACTTTTATCATATAATGTAAATGTCATTTTGCCAGTCATAGTAGACATTTGGGACGAATCAGATATTTTAGATGCACCTACAGAATCAAATGTCAGATCAAATGTTTCGGTATAATCTTTGGTTGGAGTTTTTACTCCCATGTATTGACCATCATTTATCTTATCAAGAATGCTTTTAATTCTGGAATCCAGTTTATCAGATTTTTCTGCAAGTCTTTGTTGAATTTCCTCAGATTTTTTAATAATTCGTTCTTCAGACTGTTGAGATTTTAGAGAAATTTCATCACTAGATATGTTTGCCTTAATTTTATTTTGAGATTTCTCTTTAATTTCTTTTAATTTTTCTTCGTATTGTTGGAATTTTTTTAATTGTTTTGCTTCAATATTTTCTCTGTTTATTACAAGTTCAGCTTTTTTCTGTTCTAATTCCTTTTGTCTTTCTTCAGCTTTTTCTTTCTGTTCAGCTTTTTTCTGTTCTAATTCCTTTTGTCTTTCTTCAGCTTTTTCTTTCTGTTCAGCTTTTTTCTGTTC
>NZ_JAILWF010000009.1 GCF_025699065.1 Nitrosarchaeum sp.
TGGAGTTTCTTTTGGTGTTTCTTTCTTTACTTCTTTAGCTGGAGTTTCTTTTGGTGTTTCTTTCTTTACTTCTTTAGCTGGAGTTTCTTTTGGTGTTTCTTTCTTTACTTCTTTAGCTGGAGTTTCTGGTTCATCAGTAAATGGGGAAACCAAAATGTAACCTTCATCTGTTTTACTCATTCTAACTCTAATTTTTCGTGGAGGACTACGTACTCCTTTTGACCAAATAATATGAGCAAGATCTTCTTCAATTTTGATTTCAGATGTCTTCATGTGATGTCGAGCAAATTCTTTAATCATGTTAATAGCTCGTGGTGCACGATGTGTATCCACTGAAAGTAAAACTTTACCTAAATTGATAGTATACACTCTTTCTAATTCTTGAGACATCTAGCCAACCTCCACATCTGTTGATCTCCAAGCTCTACGCTTTGGATTTGATCTAACATCTCTTTTAGTCCTAAGAATAATCCAAGCTGGGACAGCTGAAGTCTGTCTAGTCTTTTTTAACAGACGAATTTTTCTTGGAGATGACTTGCGTGCAGCCATATTTTTCAGGCACGAAGAGCTCTTTTTAAATGAATCTCAGGAATTTAGGCGATGTGTAATTTGTTTTAGTATTCTTGCAGAAGCTCCCCAGACAATTTTATTTTGATACTCAAAGGTAAACATTTCTTGAATTCGGTTATGACTTGGATCAGGATCTTTGGCCATTGTTTTCAAAAAAGAATCTAAAGGAATATGAAAAATTTTTTCTACTTCGTTGTTTGCTGAAAGCGATGGGATTTCATCAACTATTGAAACAAATGGCAAGATAGTAAAACGAGAATTAAGAGTTACAACTGGTTCCAGTTGTCCTGTTACTTGTTCTTTTGAAATTCTCAAACCAATTTCTTCTTCAGTCTCACGTAATGCAGTGTCTAAAAGATCAGAATCGCTAGAATCAAATTTTCCTCCTGGAAATGAAATTTCCCCAGCATGAAAATTCAAATGCTTTGGTTTTTCAGTCATAACTACAATCGGTTCTTTTCCATAAATCACAACAAGAACAGATGCTAGTTTGTTTGTTCCATTGTTCTCTAAAACAGGATTGATTTTACTTGAGAGTAATGATTTCAAAGTTTTCAGATCCATCACAGATATTTGAATTATCTATTTTATGGAGTTTTTGTTTAAAGGTTTTAACCAAGTTAAATTGGAGATTCTTTGTGGCAATAATCTACGAAATAAATCCACCAAAAATACCTGATGGAGAAATATCAGATGATGAAATAAATTCATCAGTTGAAAAACTCCTACAAAGAGTTTCAGATATTAGTAATTTTTGTGATGGCATACACGTAACAGATTCTGTATTAGGCACTAAACGAGTTTCAGCATTATCTATTGGGAGATTATTAAAGAGCATTCATCCTAATTTGCAAATTACCATCAGCATGAGAGTTAGAGACAAAGACATGAACTTGATTAAACATCTCACCCAAGAATCAATAGAATTGAAATTAGATGGAATTTTAATTTTAAAAGGAGATCCATCCAAAGAAAATCCAACAGATTCTGGTCTAATTCCAAGTCAAGTTGTAAAGGAATTAAACGAGTTAGGCTATGGAAATAAAATTGACTTTTTCTTGTCATTACCTAGTAATCCTAACTTTGAAAAAATTCAGAAAAAAATTGCCGCCAAACCAAAAGGTTTCATGACACAAGTAATTCATTCTACAGAACAAGTTCAAAGAATTTCAAACGAATTAAGACCAAAAGGGTTGAGAATTATTCCATGTGTGTTATTACCCTCAGATAAAAACAATAATTCAGCAAAGTTTTTGGAATTAGATTGGTCAAATTACAAAGAAGATCCATCTAATTTTATTAAACAAATTCACAATATTTCAGGAGATGTATTAGTTACATCACCAAATGATTTTACATTTGCAAAAGAGACACTAATGAAAATCTAAAGCACAAAATATTGTGATTCTGGATGATGTACCACAATTGCTGCTGTAGATTGCTCAGGAATTATTTGCCCAGATTCAGTTAGTGTCATTCCAGATTTTTCTGGTTCAAGCAGTTTCCAAACTAGTTCATGCTGCATTACATCAGGACAACTTGGAAATCCCCAACTGTATCTAAGACCTCCTTTTTCTCCCAGTTTGAATTCAGATTTTATTTTACGATTTATCCACTCTGCTAGTGCCTCAGCAACTTCAACTGCCAAACCATGCAAATAGTACGCATCAGCATACTTGTCTTCTTTGTTCCATTTCTCTATAACATCCGAAACTTTGGTTCCAACTGTAACTGCTTGAAATGCAACAATATCATCTTCTCCAAAATAATCAGTAAGACATAGATGGCTAGATTTTGAAGAACGTGGAAAATCAAATACAACACTATCGCCTTTTGGATCATCAACTACAAGTTTTCCATCTTTATTGTGACATTTGAAAAATCCATAAACAATTTCTGGTTCAAATAACTTTTCTCTAATTATTCGAATTTTCCACTCATTTAGCAATATTTCATGATCAGCCTCAGAGTCAGACCCAGCCTTACCACGTAATCCCCATGATAATTTGAATAATGATTTTTTGTCAATCAATTCCCAAACTTCATTCATTTTGATTTGATCAGATTTCAATCGTATCGGAGTTCCAATAATTGATGGAGTATGTGGTATCACAGGTTTAGTATCACTTTTTGGAAGAGATGACGTATCAACAACTGTAGTTGATCTATCTTTCCAATTTTCAAGTTTCTCCTTCCATTGAGATATGAACTTCGGTTTTTCATTTGAAACTAGAGTATCCATAGTTTTCAAACCTTCAAACATCGTATTACAGTAAAATACCCCCGATTCGTAAATGCCATCTTCTTTTGCAATTCTATTGATATAGTTACTATTGATGGCGGCACCACCGCATAAAATTGGAATTTTCATTTTATTTTTTCTTGCATGTTCTACAAAATATTGCATCTGCTTTGATGTAGAAACCAAAAGTGCAGATAATCCTATAGCGTCTGGATTTACTTCATCAATTTTTTCCAAGAATTTCTGCAATGGAACTTGTTTTCCAAGATCATAAACAGTATAACCATTATTTTGGAAGATTGTTTTAACTAAATTCTTTCCAATATCATGAACGTCACCATAAACGGTTCCAAGAACCAGTTTACCTTTTGATGTACCTTCTTCTCTAATCAGATATTTTTCTAACTCTCCTACTGCTGCCTTCATACATTCAGCAGATTTGAGAACAAATGGGAGAATTAATTCTCCTGAACCAAATTTATCACCAACCTCCTTCATAGCAGAGAGTAAATCCTCGTTTAGTGTTTTGATTGCACCATCATGAGTAACTTCAGGAGGCGCATTCAAAGAAAGAATCCCATCATGTTCTTCAATAATGTCACTTTTACCTATCTTTTCTGCAATAGCAGAGACCACATCATTTTGTATTCCATCTTTTAGTCTATTTACAATTCTAAAGTTTGCACGTTTTCCAGCGGGCCATGATGGATCTACATCCTCTTTGTTAGAAGCATCACTTGTTCGTGAACCTGCATTCTCAAAGTGAATAATTAATTCAGAAAGGGCATTTGGATGAGTATTAAAAATTAAATCTTCAGCAAGTTTCTTTTCTTTTTCATTAATTTCCCCATAAGGAATTATCTCTTTTGCATTTACTATAGCTGTGTCAAGTCCATATTTTACTGCATGATACAAAAATACAGAATTGAGAATTTTTCGAGCATATGGTACTAATCCAAAACTAATATTACTTAATCCCAAAGTAGTAAAAGAATTTGGAAATTTTGCTTTGACAAGTTTTATTCCCTCCAGAGTATTTTTTCCTGCATCCAAGAATTCATCCTCCCCAGTAGCAAGTGTAAATGTAAGAACATCAAAAATAAATTGTTCAATTTTTAATCCATATTTTTTTCCTGTTTCATAAAGTAATTCTGCAGTTTCAACTTTCTCTTGAGGAGTTTTTGCCATGCCTTTTGGCCCAATACACAATGCAATTGCAGGTAAACCATACTTTGCCATAATTGGAGCAAGACGTTCAAATCTACTCCCATTACCTTCAAGATTAATTGAATTAATTATTGGTCGTCCAGGAATTTGTTCCACAGATGCTTCTATCACATCAGGATCTGTCGAATCAATAACTAATGGAGCATCAATTTCTAAACTTAATTTTTTAACAAGATTTAACATGAATTGTTTTTCATCAGCTCGTTCAGTAGTTGCAACACAAATATCAAGACAGTGTGCACCATCTTCTACTTGCGTTCTTGCCAAGTCAATTAATCCATCATAATCATCATTGAGTACAAGCTGTTTTGCTTTTCTAGAACCTTGAGTATTGATTCTCTCACCAATTATTAGAGGTGGAGGTAATTGCTTCAAATCAACTGCTTTTTGTGCTGAGCTAACTCTAGGAATAGTCAATATGATAAATTCTCCTCAGTTTTTCTAAATACTTAACCCTTGACAGAATAAGCTTTTTCGTCAATTACTTTCCGTAGTACAGCAATATGCTCAGGATTTGTCCCGCAACAACCCCCAATAATTCGAACCTTTTTGTATTGTTTAAGAAAATCACCTAACAATTCACCCATCTTTTGAGGAGTCATTTTGTAAACTGCTTGTCCACCTTGATTTTCAGGCATACCAGCATTTGGCACCACCAGTAAATTATGCTCATTTTGCTCATCAAGCCATCTAACACTTGGAGTCATTTCAGCTGGGCCAGTAGAACAATTCAAACCAAAAACATCAATCCCCATATCAGATACGGTGGTATATGCAGCTTGAATATTTGTTCCAAGTAACATTTTTCCATATTGATCTAAAGTAGTATTTGCAATAATCGGAACTTTTTTTCCAGTTTTCTTCATTGCATTATGACATGCCTCAATTACAAGTTTAACTTCCAAAATATCTTGACTTGTTTCAATTAAGAGAGCATCAACTCCTCCAAGAATCAAACCTTCTGCTTGTAATTCAAATGCATTTCTAATTTCACCTAGAGGTTTTTGTCCTAAATCAGGATCGTTTGAGCTTGGAAGATAACCAGATGGACCCATTGAACCAATTACATATCGAGGTTTGTCAGTATATTCTGAACAAACTTCAACTGCTAGTTGTGCTATTTTTTTATTAAACTCTATTGTTTGATCACCAAAACCATATTCATCTAATTTAATTTTGTTTGAACCAAATGAATTAGTTTCAATGCAATCAGAACCTGCATCCAAATAATTTTTATGAATTTTTTTTATCCAATCAGGATGAGTGATAACTAAACCATCGTTAAACCCATCTTGATTATTTGGAAAATCTTCAGGTTTAGGATTATATTTTTGAATCTCTGTTCCCATTGCCCCATCAAAAAGCAATATTCTATTTTGTAATGCAGTAAGAAACGGTTCTTTTTGTACCAATTATTTTTAAAATGTCCAAGTACAGTTTAACTCTTTTGAGAAAAACCCTCAAAGAATAGGGGGTTAATCCGTATATTGAAATTAGGTGAAATGAAGTTTCTAATACATTTATGCAAAATATTCAATTAAACAATCTAGTTCGTAGTGCGACATTTTTTCAACATGCAGGAATCTCGATGGTCTTTGTATTCATGCCATTGATTGCAAAAGGAGTCACAAGTTCTATTTTTGAGATTGGTTTGATCATAGCATCATTTAGCTTTGCACAAATATTATCAGAAATTTATTTTGGCAGACATTCAGATAAGAAAGGAACTAGGCTCAAATTTATCAGAATTGGCTTTATTGGATGCGCCATTACCTTTGGCCTACACTATTTTGCAGACGATATAACATTGCTATTTCTAGTAAGAATTGCTGCAGGTGTTGCAAGCGGCATTATGATTCCAGCCATGATTGCCTATACCTATGAGGCAAATATTGAAAAAAAGAGAGCAGCAACTGTAATCTCATTTCATGCATTAGGATGGCTTGCAGGAATTGCAGCCGCAGGTCTTGCAAGTGATCTAAAGTTACTTTTCATGATGAGTGCTGCATCGTTTACAATTGGATTAATCTTTACATTTAAGATGCCAAATCCGATGCAAGAAAAGGAAATAGAACCAGGTACAGCAAAAAAAGTTATTTCAAAAAATAAATTTCTGTTTACATCATTATTACTAAGACATGTTGGAGCTGCTGCAGTATGGACTATATTTCCAATAATGTTAATGGAAAAATTAGGAGCAGAACTTTATCAAGTATCAATTGTATATGTTGCAAACACATTGACTGCATTTATCCTGATGAATTTAATGGCAAGTAAAATCAAAATTTCAAATGTAACTAAATTTAAGATGGGCATAGGCTGTACAACATTTGTATTTGTAGGATTATCAATAATTACAGAATGGTGGATGGCAATGCCATTTATGGCACTTGTTGGAGGTACTTGGGCATTTTTATTTATTGGAGGAAACTTTCATCTTATGGATAACAATCCTCGTTCTACATCAACTGGAATATTCAGTTCAACAATATCAATTGCTACAGTAATAGGTCCTGTAATTGGAGGAAGTATTGCATTCGTATTTGACTATATTGCAGTGATGTATTTTGCCATAGCAGTAATCATTGTTGGATTTGTAGTGTCTCTAAAAATAAAAGCTGAAAAGATTAACGAAGTCCCCATCTAGACATTACCTTATTTTCAATTCGCTTAAAGATAATTCCATCAATAACAATACCAATCATCATAATTACTAACATTATTGCAAATACTTGAGAGATGTCATTTAGTTGTCGTCCTACATTAAGTAAAAAGCCTAATCCTAGAAATGAAAATAGTAATTCTGCTCCAATTACACCTCGCCATGCAAAAGCCCAACCTTGTTTGAAACCTGAAATCAAATGAGGAAATGCTGCAGGAATTAAGACGTACGTGGCTAATTGAGTGCCTTTTGCCCCCATATTTCGTGCAGCCTCAATATAGTGTGGGTTGATAGTTTTCACTCCAGTATAGGTAGAGATTGTTATTGCAAACATCGAACTAACTGCCGTGACAAAAATAATTCCACCATCAGTTAAACCAAACCACAGTATAGCTAATGGAACCCAAGCAACAGAAGGAATTGATTGCAATCCCAATACCAAAGAACCAATAGTTTGATTTACAGTTTCTATTCTAGCCATTAAAATTCCAAGCAACATTCCGCCAACTATTGCAATAGTCAATCCAATCAATAATCGTAAAAGACTAGTTCCAATTCCAAAGAATAAGCTACCATCTGATGCAGTATAAACTAGATCTTCAGCAACTTCATAAGGTGACGGAAATAGATTATTTGGCCATATACTAGACATTGCAACAAGTTGCCAAATTACAACAATAGCAATATAGAAAATAATTTGTTTAACTAGAGAAGGTTTTTTCATCATACATCACTAATTTTTCTTAACCTCAGGTCGTAATTCTGATAAAATTTCTTGTTGAAGCGGAAATAAATTTTGATCCTCAACTAATCGTGGTCGTTTGTAATCAATGTTAATGACTTTTTTAATTGTGGAGGGTCTATTGCTAAATACTGCAACTTTAGTTCCAAGTACTGTAGCTTCAGTTACATTGTGAGTTACAAATAAAATTGTTTTTTTTGTTTTCTCCCAAATCAACTGCATTTCAACGAGTAACAAATCTCTTGTTTGTGCATCAAGTGCTGCAAATGGTTCATCCATTAATAATACATCAGGGTCCATAACAAGTGCTCTAGCTATCGCTACTCTTTGTTTCATTCCAGTTGAAAGTTGGTATGTATACGAATCAGCAAATTTTGTCAACTGCATCATATCCAGATATCTTTTGGATATCTGAGCACGCTCTTCTTTTGGAATTCCTGCCATCTTTAATCCAAATTCTACGTTATCTTGAACTTTCAACCAAGGAAACAATGCACCCTCTTGAAAAACAATAATTCTTTCAGGTCCAGTTGATGTTACTGGTTTTCCATCAAAGAAAATTTCACCCTCATCAGGAGTTTCCAAACCTGCCACTATTCGTAAAAATGTAGATTTACCACATCCAGATGGACCAACCAGGCATACAAATTCACCATCTTCAATTTGTAAATTCACGCCACCTAATGCCTTGAGACGATGACTGTCATGTTTGAAATATTTTATAATATTTTTAGCCTCAAGTTTGGTCATTATTTACTAAAACCTCCTGTGATTGGGAATTTGAATTTTTGTCAAAGAAAAGTCCATCTAAGTTATACCCATGTCTTCCTAGATAACCAAGTGAGTCCGCTCTTTTAGCGATTGTGTCAATTGAGCTTACAATTGGATCAGAAGTAATTTCTAAATTAGATAATGATTCATCAATTAATTCAACGGGTAATGATTTACCCATTTCATTTTTCATAAAATCAATGAAGATAGTTCTAGTTTCTTCTTTATTGGAATTAATCCAATCTGCTGTTTGCTGATGTGCTTCAAGCCATTTCTGTATAATTTCAGGATGTGAATTCACATATTCTTCTTTAGCAATCAACACCACTGTTGCAAACTTGTTTTCAGGCCAAAGTTCATTTTCATTAAACAATCTTGTTCCACCTAATTGTTGAACCAATATTGTAGCAGTAGGTTCTGGAACCCATGCACCATCAATATCTCCTTTTGCAAATAATATGTAAATATCAGAGTTACCAGTATTCAAAACAATTACAGAACCACCCTTTTCTGCAGGCTTTAACCCATTATCAGAAAGAAATGTTCGAAGAGAAATATCCTGTGTGTTTCCAATTTGAGGAGCAGCGATTCTTTTTCCAGCAAAATCAGCAACAGATTTAATTTCAGATTTTGGATGAACAATAAAACTAACACCTCCACTTGCAGCACCAGATAAAATTTTCACATCATGTTGTTCAGATTTCAAAAATGCATTGATTGCAGGTCCAGGACCAACATATGCAATATCAACAGAGCCGGCAAAAATTGATTCAATTACCTGAGGGCCAGAATCAAACAAGATCGGTTGAATATCAATATCACTTCCAATGTGATTTGAAAAAAATCCTTTTTCAATTCCAACAATTGGTATTGCATGAGATATGTTGGGAAAGTATGCTACTCTAATCTTGTTTTCATGCGTATTTTGATCCTGATTTGTCACAATTCCTACAGAGATCAGAGTCAATACAACAACACCGATCAAAATATAGATCTGAAATTTCATAAAACAGCGTTATATTCTGGCTGTTAAATAATCATCGAATTTTAGCTCAAGCTAGTTTGAGAATTTTTTGATTTTTTCAGCGTAACACAAAAGATAAATTCCAAATTACGACGGGGAATGTGTTTTATGGCTGAAAAAGGAATTCTTGCATTTTCTGGTGGATTAGACACATCAGTTGTGATAAAATACCTTCAAGAAGAATACAACATGGATGTTATCACAGTAACTGTTGATGTAGGTCAAGGCGATGATCAGAAAAAAATTGAAGCTAAAGCCAAAAAACTCGGAGTAATAAAACACTACAATATCGATGCCAGAAAAGAGTTTGTTGAAAATTTCATTTTTCCGTCAATTAAAGCAAATGCACTCTATCAAAAAAAATATTGCTTAGCAACTGCATTAGCTAGACCATTAATTGCAGAAAAAGTTTTAGAAATTGCAAAAAAAGAAAAAGTAACATCATTAGCTCATGGTTGTTCAGGTAAAGGAAATGATCAAGTTAGATTCGACATTACATTACGTTCTGGTTCTGATTTACCAATCATTGCACCAATTAGAGATAAAAATTTAGACAGAGTGACTGAATTAGAGTTTGCAAAAAAACATGGAATCGAAATTGACTCAGTTGCAAAGAGATTCAGCATTGATCAAAATTTGTGGGGACGTGCAATTGAAGGCGGAGTACTAGAAGATCCATACAATGAACCTCCAGAAGATGCATTCATTTGGGTAAAAACAAAAAATTTGCCAGATAAGCCAACATACTTGGAGATAAAATTTGAGAAAGGAATACCAGTTTCAGTGGATGGAAAAATTCTTGAACCAATAAAATTAATTGAATATGTAAACAAAAAAGCAGGAGATGCAGGAGTCGGAATTGTTGATCATATAGAAGACAGAGTTGTAGGAATTAAATCCCGTGAAGTTTATGAAACACCAGGAGCATTATGTCTTATTGAAGCTCATTCAGATTTAGAAAAAATGGTCCATACAAAACATGAAAATAAATTCAAATCAATTATCGATGATGAATGGGCATACCTTGCCTATTCAGGATTATGGCAAGACCCATTAAAACAGGATCTTGACGCATTCATTCAGGCATCACAAAAACCAGTATCTGGAACTGTAAAGCTAAAGCTCTTCAAAGGAAGCATTCGTGTTGTTGGACGAAAATCAGACTATTCATTATACAATCACAAGATCGCCACATATGGTACTGAATCAACTTTTGATCAAAGATTAGCAAAAGGATTTGTAGAATTGTGGGGAATTCAATCAACAGAAGCTAATAAATTACAAAAGAAAAGGTCAACAAAAACATGAACTGTCAAGAATGTGATGCAACTCTTAACATCCCAGACGATGCCTCTGTTGGAGAGATAATCTCCTGTCCTGATTGTGGCGCTGACTTTGAGATCGCAAAAAAAAATGGATCTACTGTTGAGCTAAAACAAGCAGAAAGTGTAGGCGAAGACTGGGGAGAGTAATGTCAAAAATCTGTATTGTATTTGACCGCCTAAGATCAGAAGAGAAGATGCTCGAGAAAGAGGCATTGAATCTAGGTCATGAGGCAGTGATGCTAGATGCTAAGATTACCCAAATCAATACAGATAGCCAAAAAAGCGATTTTGATTTTGGAGATGTGGTTTTAGAAAGATGTGTTAGTTATTTTAGAGGGCTTCATTTTACTGCCAGTCTTGAATTTATGGATGTACCAGTACTCAACAAATTTTTTGTTGCCTATCAATGCGGAAATAAAATGTTCATGACTCTAATGCTAAAAAAATACAATGTACCAACACCAAAAACATATTTTTCATTTTCAAGTGAAAGTGCATTAGAAAATATAGAAAAAATTGGATATCCACTAGTAATCAAACCAGTTATTGGAAGTTGGGGTAGAGGAGTTATGCAAATTAAAGACAAAGATACTGCCGATGCACTATTTGAGATTAGAGATATTACAGATAGTCCACATGATAGAATTTTCTATCTTCAAGAGGTGATAAAGAGACCACCAAGAGATATTCGAGTCATAACAATTGGGGACGAACCAATTGCAGCAATGTATAGAAAATCATCAGGCGGTTTTAAGACAAACATAGCATTAGGGGCAGATCCTGAATTATGCGAGATCACAAAAGAGATCGAAGATGTAGCGATTAAAGCCTCAAAAGCTATGGGTGGAGGAATTTTAGGTATTGATATTATGGAAGATGAAAAACGTGGATTTGTCGTACATGAAGTTAATAATACTGTAGAGTTTAAAGGACTATCAAAAGTTTCAAAGCGAAATATTCCAAAAGAAATGGTAGAATTTGCTTTAAACTATGTTAGGAAATAAATTATAGTTCATTATCGGGAGAGTTATGATAAAAGTTGGCGTTGTAGGAGCATCAGGTTATGTCGGAGGAGAAACACTTCGTCTTCTAGTAAATCATCCAGATGTTGAGATCACAACGGTTACCTCAAGACAACATGTTGGAGAATATCTACATAGAATTCAACCAAGTTTGAAAGGATTTACCGATCTAACTTTTTCAGAATTAGATTATGATAAAATGACAGATAAATGTGATATTGTATTTACTGCAGTTCCACATGGAACTGCAACTGAAATTGTAAAAGCGTTGTATGATCGAGGTCTCAAAGTTATAGATTTAAGTGCAGATTATAGATTACACACTGCTACCGATTACGATAAATGGTATGGATGGGAACATCCACATCCAGACTACTTACCAAAATCAGTATTCGGAGTACCAGAATTACATAGAGAGGCAATCAAGAAAGCTCAGCTAGTTTCTTGTCCAGGATGTATGGCAGTAACTTCCACATTAGCCCTTGCACCACTAATTCGACATGACTTAATTGATACAGAACACATCATTGTAGATTCAAAGATTGGATCATCAGGCGCAGGTTCTGGTTCAGGAACTGCTCATGCAATGAGAGCAGGAGTAATCAGACCATACAAACCAGCAAAACACAGACACACTGGAGAGATAGAACAAGAACTAAGTGAAATAGCAGGTAAAAAAATTCATGTTTCAATGAGTCCACATGCAGTAGATGTAGTTCGTGGAATTTTATGTACAAATCATACATTTATGAAAAAAGATATTGAAGAAAAAGAATTATGGAAAATATTTCGTGAGTCTTATGGTCAAGAGAGATTTGTTCGATTGATTAGAGATAAAAAAGGATTGTATAAATTTCCAGATCCAAAATTTGTAGTTGGTTCAAACTTTTGCGATATAGGTTTTGACATAGATGAAGAGAATCATAGATTGATTGTAATGTCAGCATCCGACAACCTAATGAAAGGCGCAGCAGGTTCTGCAATACAAAACATGAATGTGATGTGCGGCTTTGATGAAATGGATGGTTTGAAGTATACCCCACTCACTCCAGTATAGAAATGATCACAATTAAAATCGGCGGAAGTGTAGTAGATAATTTACATCCATCAACTATTGCAGACATGAAAAAAGTTGCAGAGACAGAAGGATTAATCATAGTGCATGGGGGAGGAAAAGAAGTCACAAAAGTATGTGAACAACTTGGAAAAGAACCAAAATTTGTAACATCACCTAGTGGAATTAAAAGCAGATACACTGACAAAGAAACCGCAGAGATTTTTACAATGGTAATCTCAGGAAGAATAAACAAGACAATTGTTCAGATGCTTCAAAAAAATGGAATAAATGCAATTGGATTATCAGGGGTGGATGCAAGAATTATCGAAGCTGAAAGAAAAAAGACATTATTAATTATCAATGAGAAAGGTCGAAAACAAGCAATTGATGGAGGATATACAGGCAAAATTACAAAAATCAATGCGGAATTCATTAAATCACTTTTAGCTCAGGGTCTAACACCTGTAATTTCACCTATTGCAATTAGCGAAGAGTCAGAGTTTCTCAATGTAGACGGAGACAGAGCAGCAGCATATGTAGCAGGAAATGTAGGTTGTGACAAGATATTATTCATAACAAATGTAGATGGACTCTTGATGGACGATAAACTGGTAACAAATCTAACATTAGTACAGGCAAAAGAAATTAGACCAAAAATAGGCCCAGGTATGGAAAAGAAGATACTAGCAGCTACTGAAGCTTTAGACATGGGAGTAAAAGAAGCACTCATTGGAAATGGTCAAAAGGAAAATCCTATATCATCAGCCATTTCACATGACAATTGTACGGTGATTCAAAATGACTGAAGATGACTTTATGGGTGGTTTGTATCAGAGGTTTCCAGTTACAATTGAAAAGGGAGTAGGAGCTCATGTTTGGGACATTAATGGAAAAGAATACATCGATTGCATGGGCGGATATGGTGTAGCAATTGTTGGACATCAAAATAAAAGAGTTGTAAATGCAATCAAAGAACAAGTAGACAAAATAATTACTGTACACAGTTCACTGTACAACAAAACAAGAGAAGAATTTCTTAAAACATTAATCAGTCTTGCACCAAAAGGCTTGACACAAGTTCATCTAAACAATAGCGGAGCAGAAGCAATTGAAGCTGCAATAAAATTTGCAAGAAAGTTTACAGGTAAAAAAGGAATGGTTGCAATGAAAGGATCATATCATGGAAAATCACTCGGAGCATTATCATTAACATTTAATCCAAAATACAAAAAAGCATTTGAACCATTAGTTGAAAAAGTTTCTTTTGCATCATTTGGAGATATAGAATCTCTCCGCTCTACAATTGATGATGACACAGCATTTGTTATTTTAGAACCAATACAAGGTGAAAGCGGAATCAACGTTGCACCAGATGGATTTTTACAAGAAGTAAGAAAACTTTGTGATGAAAAAGGAATTCTTCTAATTTTTGACGAAATACAAGCTGGATTAGGCAGAACAGGACGACTTTGGGCATGTAACCATTGGAACACATCACCAGATATTTTATGTCTGGCAAAAGGAATTGCAGGAGGAGTACCAATGGGTGCAACTCTAGTAAGACCAGACATTCTTGCATCAATGAGTAAAGGCGAACATTCTTCAACGTTTGGCGGAAATCCACTTTCTTGCGCTGCAGGAATTGCAACACTACAAGCACTTACCCAAGATAATCTCATTGAGAATTCTGAAAAGATGGGAAAACTATTCAGAGAAGGATTAGAGAAATTAAAAGAAAAACACTCCATAATCAGAGAGATAAGAGGAAAAGGGTTAATGATAGGAGTTGAATTGAAATTTGAGGTAAAAGATGTTTTGATGAATCTTATGAAGGAAGGAGTTCTTATGCTTTATTCAGGTAGAAACATTCTCAGAATCCTTCCTCCACTTGTAATTTCTAAAGAAGACGTAGCGAAAGTCTTAGAAACCCTAGATGGGGTACTAACTATAGAGGAGCAAAAAAATAATGTATAAAGATAAAGTAGATGAAAAGATAATCAACTTTCTCAAAGAAGATTCAAGAGAATCATTTGTAGATATTGGAAAAAAACTAAAATTATCAGAATCTGCAGTTAGAAGAAGAGTAAAAAACCTAGTAGATAGTGGAACAATCAAAAGATTCACAGTTGAGGTAGGAGAAGAAAATGCAACAAGTGCCATTGTATTGATATCAGTAGATTCTACAACTGAAACTTCAAAAGTTTCAGAGAAACTTGCAAAGCTAGAAGGTGTAAAAGTAGTTTATGAGATTACAGGCCAGTATGATATAATCACAATAATTAGTGCAACAAATATCTCTGAGATTAACAGTAGCATAGATGCTTTAAGAAAAATACCTGGAGTAATTGACACCAACACTGTGATTATTTTAAGAAAAGTAGCATAAAACGACTTTCGGCACATAATTTCCATACTTAACTAAATTAGGATCATTGCAAGTAATTTTCAGCGAAGTTAGTACGATTATGTTTATATTCTCAATTAATGTCAACGTTTTCTGTAATGAAAGATCCGAATCACTATGCAGACATTTACAATGCATATGAAAAAAATCCAAGGAAGATTAGAGTGTTAGACAGTACTCTTAGAGAAGGAGAACAACACCCTGGCGTTTCATTTACAAACAAACAGCGTATACAAATTGCATGGATGCTAGATTATTTTGGAGTAGATCAAATAGAAATTTCGCCAGTTGTTTCAGCTGATCACAAAGAAGCAACTAAGACAATTATCAAACAAGGATTAAAAGCAGATATTGTATCTCATGGACGAGCTCTCAAAGAAGACATTGACATTTCATTGAGTTGTGATGCAAAGTGGTGTGCTGCATATCTTGGAATATCAGATATTCACCTTAAAGACAAATTACGAATAACAAGAGAAGAGGCACTAGACAGAGCAGTTGAAACAGTAGAGTATGCAAAATCACATGGGTTAAAAATCAGATTCACTGTAGAAGATGGAAGTAGAGCAGAACCAGAATTTTTACTCAAAGTATGCAAAGCAATCGAAGAAGCAGGAGTGGATAGAATAAGTCTTCCAGATACGGTAGGGATTATGAGACCGATTGGCATGTATAATTTTGTTAAAACTGTAAAAGAAGTAATTGATGTTCCACTTGATGCACATGTCCATAATGATATTGGATTTGCAGTAGCTAATGCATTTTCTGCATGTGATGCTGGAGTAGATCAGATACATACCACAATTGACGGAATTGGAGAACGAACTGGAATTCCACCTCTTGCTGAAGTTGCAGTTGCATTGACCTATCTTTACAAATCACCAAACGATTTCAGATTAGACATGCTGTTAGATTTATCAAGATTAATTGAAGATTACACTTCGATTAAACCATATGACTCAAAACCAATAGTAGGTTCTTCAGCTTACAAACACAAGGCAGGAACACATCTTGCAGCAATTCTACGAAACCCTGCAGCCTACGAACCAATCCCACCTAGAGCCGTTGGAAACACTCGAAGAATTGTATTTGGAGAGTTAGCTGGAAAAACTGGAGCTGCCTATTTGATGTCCATTTTAGGCCTTGAAAAAGATGATGAAGGAGCCAAAGCAGTTGCAACAGGTCTAAAAGAACTCAGAATGGGTGATTTAATCGAGATACCACTGGCAGATAGACTCGAAAAAAAGATAATTAATGATAAATAAAGAGGGAAAGTTGAGAGATAGCATGTCAAAATGTGAAGAATGTGATGCAGATATTTCCATTCCAAAGGATGCTATGGAAGGAGAAATTGTAACATGTCCGGAATGTGGCGCAAGTTTTGAATTAGCAAAAGGCTCAGAAGGTTTCCAATTAAAGCCTGCCCAATCGGTTGGCGAGGATTGGGGGCAGTGAGTCCTGACATTACAATTCTTTATGATACCATCCGTTGGGAAGAAAAAGCTCTGCTAGAAGCAGGTAAAAAAAAGAACATCAACATAGAGATGGTAGATTGTAAGAATTTAGCTTTGGATTTAGATAAAAAACCAGAAGATTATGGTCCCGTAATTCAAAGATGTGTTAGTTACTATCGAAATTTACATTCAACTGCAGCACTTGAAGGAATGGGTGTAAATGTTGTCAATTGTCTAAACACCGGAATTTTTGCAGGAAATAAATTATTTACACACATGTTATTAAAAAAATATGGAGTTCCAACACCATATGCATCTGTAGCATTTTCAAAAGATGCAGCAGTAGAACATTTAGAATCACATGGATATCCAAAAGTAATCAAACCAACTGTAGGCAGCTGGGGAAGATTAATTTCAAAATTAAATGATAAAGATTCAGCAGAAGGAATTATTGAAAGTAGAGAAAGCATGTATCCAATATATCAAGTTCATTATTTAGAAGAATTTGTAAATAGACCACCAAGAGATATTCGAGCCATCATGGTTGGAGACAAGATTGTTGCAGCCATTTATAGAACTTCAGGCAATGGAAATTGGAAAACAAACATGGCACTTGGAGGAACCGCAGAACCATGTAAAGTTACACCGGAAATGGAAGAGATGTGCATAAAAGCTAAAAACGCAGTTCAAGGCGATATAGTTGGAGTGGATTTAATGGAAAGTAAAGAACGAGGATTAGTAGTTCATGAGGTTAACAATACAACTGAATATAAAAACACGGTAAGAGTATGCGGAGTAGACATACCTTCCCTGATGATTGACTACGTAATAAAAAATAAAAAGTGAGAATTGGAAACAACATTTACAGTAACACCAAGATTTGCAGTAAAGATGCTAGAAAAAGCACTTAGACTGTACACACCTTCACTTAACGAAAAAGCAATGGCAGAATTTCTTGCAGACAAATGTGATGATCTAGGATTTGAAGACATTCACATAGATGAGGTAGGAAACATAATTGCAAAAAAAGGTACAGGATCACCAAAAATATTACTATGTGGACACATGGATGTAGTTCCAGGAAAAGTCAAAGTTAGAAAAGAAGGAGATTCACTTTATGGTCGTGGTGCTTCAGATGCAAAGGCTCCACTAATGGCAATGTTGTTTGCCGCAGCATCAGTGCAAAACAATAACGGTACTGTGATTTTTGTAGGTACCGTAGATGAAGAAGGAAATGCAACTGGAGTGAAGAACCTAGTAAAAAATCACATGGATATAGATTATGCAGTATTTGGCGAACCAAGTGGAATTAAACAAGTCACTATTGCATACAAAGGAAGATTAGCAATCAATCTCAAAGTAAGCGTCAATGACAGTGCACATGCAAGTGCACCATGGCTTTCAAAAAATGCAATTGAAGAAACAATGATCTTTTCAAAAGAACTCAAAAAAGGTTTAGAAGCAGATCAAGATAAAAAAAGTAAAGGAATGTTGCTTACTGCAACATTAACTGAAATAAATGGTGGAACTAGCCACAACGTTACACCAAAAGAATGTGTGTCCACTTTTGATATCAGAATTCCAGTAGATACTAATTGTAAGCTAGTTGAACAAAAAATTTCTGTACTTGTAAACGAAATAGCAAAAAAAAGACAGGTTGAAGCATATTATTCAATTATTGATGAGACAGAACCTTTTGAGGCGCCTCACAACTCTGCCATAGTCAGAGCATTTACTTTAGGAGTCATGGATGTGGAACATACAAGACCAACTTTAATTAGAAAAACTGGAACTGGAGACATGAATGTAATAGGAAACCAATGGAGCATTCCTGTAGTCACCTATGGTCCAGGAGATCCACATGAAGCTCACACGATAGACGAAAAAGTATCCATTGACGAATACCTAAGAGGAATTGAAGTTTTAAAGAGAATGATACACCATTTAAAAAGACTACATGATAAAAACATGCAGTAATGCTTTGGTTTGTTGGTTTAGGAATTTCAGGATCCAAATCAATTCCTGTTGAAGCTCTAGAAGTTTTATCAAAAGCAGACATCATTTACCTTGAACAATTTACCAGTCCAATTGGAAAATCAGACTTGTTAAAAATCAAAAAAATGACAAATGGTGAAATCAGAGAAGGTAAAAGATGGCTAGTTGAAGACGGAACTGAAATTTTAAAACATGCAAAATCAAAAAAAGTAGTACTGTTATCCTATGGAGATCCTTACATTGCCACTACACATATTGAATTAAGAACCAGAGCCATTCAAGAAAAGATAAAGACCCACTCAATTCATGCATCTTCATCTTTAACCTCAATGATAGGAGAGTGTGGGCTTCACTTTTACAAAGTTGGAAGAATTGCAACAATAATGAGCGAAATGAAATCACTAACAACTCCATACTATGTAATTTACAAAAACATCATAGAAGGGAATCATACAATATTACTATTAGAGTATAATCAAGACAAAAATTTCTTTATGGACCCAAAAGATGCGTTGATGGGATTAATAGAAACTGAAAAAGGACAAAAAAGAAATGTGATAAATTTATCAACATACGCAATAGTCGCATCACGAATTGGATTTAAAGATCAATCAATCATATCAGGAAAAATTTCTAGTCTAAAAAAAATAGATTTTGGCAAGCCACCACACACAATTATCATAACTGGAAGACTTCATTTTACAGAATCTGATGCGTTAAAAATACTAGGAAAATGTTTAGATGAACCAAAAGACAACTCTGAAGAAACAAAGAAAATTTCCATTCAAATGATGAAAAAATATGTTCCAATGGTAAGAGAAGCACTAGAAGAAATTACACCATACTATAAAGATCAGAAAGAATTTAGTGTGATTCTTGAAAATGCTGAATTATACATTCAAGATGCAGAGAAATTTCTTGAAGAAGGTCAAGATGAAGTTGCAATTTTGAGTATAGGTTATGCAGACGGTTTGGTAGATGCACTCAGATTGGCAAAAGGTCTAGAACCAAAAATGTGATATTTTATCGATGAATTAAAGTGAGAGTAGTTTTAAAAAAGAACATTGGAATTAATTGAAAAAATAATTTTGACACAGATCTACCTATCAGGAATAACTGGTAAATCATACAAAGATAATCTTAAAACAAAAAAAGGATTCACTGAAAATACTATTAATTCAAAAATTGATGAACTGGTAAAAAATAAATTAATTACTGAAGATAAAAGCGCTTTAACTGAATTAGGTAGGTCTTCACTCAGAGTTGTTTTAGCCGGAGGAGTTTTTGATATAATTCATCCAGGACACATTCATACTCTTAATGCCGCAAAAATATTGGGTGATGTTTTGGTAGTAGTTGTAGCCACAGATAACACAGCAATAAAAATGAAAAAAAGACAACCACTGCACAGTAAAGAACAAAGACAAGAGTTGGTCAATTCACTCTCCATGGTAGATCTTTGTCTCATAGGCCAAGAAGATGATATTTTCAAGACTGTAAATCTTGTAAAACCACAGATAATTGCATTAGGATATGATCAGGTACATCAAGAGAAATTCATCATAGAAGGATGTAAAAAAATAAATCTTGATGCAAAAGTTGCAAGACTACAATCACCAATTCCTGAGAGTTCGAGCTCAAAAATTCAAAAAGAATATGGTGAGTCTATTCACGGAATTTAGAAGATAATAAAATTATGAATTAATTGGAATGGTTACAGTAACTGGTGAACCATCTTCAAGTTTTCCAGTTTTTCTAATACAGACATCAGAAATTAATTCAATTATAGAATCATCATGATGTGTTCTCTCAAGAATTATCAATTCACAGTTAATAGATTGATTAATTTTTGCATGAAAGCAATTAACCCATCCATAGGTTCTTTTCCCATCTGAAAAACTATCAATTTTAATTCCATCTAGACTTTCAAATTGCTTTATAGCTTCTTGATGCACTTTTTTATTCAATTTCACATTAAGAGTCCCAGGATATGGGATGTAACCAATTTTAGATTTGAATTGTTTTGTATATCCTTTTAGCGACATATAGTATGCTCCTTCACCCATTCCAGAAACTATAGTTCCTTTAAGCTCAACAGATGATGGTGATGAATGAAGACTTTTTTGGAGTGCAGTAGATAGTTTTACCATTTCAGAAAATCCCTTTGAAGTAATTTTTACAGAAATGTTTCTTCCATTGATTATTCTTTCAATGAATTGATTATCTTCTAATTCAAGCAAGTGTTTTGATGCAGCCTGTTGTGATTTTTTTATATTTTTACCTAAGGAATTAGTAGTAATTGTAACAAAATTATTCTTTGCACCTTTAGAAAGAAGATAAGTGAGGGTGAGTATGTGCTGAATTTTTAGTTCAGTCATCAAGTAACCCTATGCTACGCCTAGGTCACCGAATGTTTTTAGATTTAGCCCATCAGAGTTTGTTAATTTTGCAACTCTGTGTCCAATAACACATTGAATTCCAGCGTTTTTGGCGCCTTCTAAAAGTCTCTGTGTGATAATACCATCCAATAAAAGATATTTGATGCCAGATTGTGTTGAGAGTTTGCTAACTACTTCACTGATTGGAACTTTGAAAATTTCTTTTTCATTCTCGTCTAATGCTACAGCTTCAAGTGTCTCATTTAGATTTGGAAAAATCCTAGATGCTATTTCAGCTACAGGTTTATCATCTGAGCTTTTCAAAACAGCTACAGGTTTTCCATGTTTAATTTCATCAGCAATTGGTCTTAGAATTTCATCTATTCTTTGTGGAGTTAATTCTTCAACTTCTACTCCAGTATCTGCTCTTAATTCATAGTCAATCTTTACAACTGATGTTAGTTCTTTTAGAATAAAACCACCAGCTCGATCTCCATCAATAAATGCAACTACAGTGTCTTTTGAGGCACATAACTCTTTAATTGATTCATCAATTTTTGCACCTTCAATTGCAATTGCATTATCATAACCAGCTCTTAGAAGATTAATGACATCAGCTCTACCTTCAACTAAAATTATCCATTTAGAATCAAACACTCCAGAACTACATGTTAATTTAGATGGACCATAAGTCGATAGTCTTTTAGAATCACCCTCATGAACATCTTTTAACATACTTTCGCCTTCACTAACTGTTTTTGTAGCCCAACGTTGTTTGATTTCTTTAGCACGTCTTACAATGTCATCTTTTTTTGCTGCTCTTACGTCATCGATTGCTTCTAATTTGAAGACACAATCAAATGGACCAACTTTATCAATGCTTTCAATTCCTGCAGCAATTAATGCACAAGTATCAATATCAGTACTCATTGGAATAAGAGCATCACCATTTGTAGTATTAGAAGTAGATTTTGTGTTTACTTCTATGCGACCTACTTTTGAAACTCGTTGTAGTTCGTTCAGATTCATCTCTGGGCCTAGTAATCCTTCGGTTTGACCGAAGATAGCCCCGATTATATCTGCTCGTTCAACAAGTCCGTCAACTTCAAAGGAAAGTTTAACATGATATTTGACAATTCCTGATTTATTGGACATACTTTCTTCATCTCCTTAATTATCATAATTTTGGTGTCTATTCTCGATATATGAGGGTATCGCAAGGATTTTCAAGAAAGAAATGTAATTTTATAAAAAATATTCCAAGTACAGTTTACACTAGTTAATCAAAAAATGAAAAATGTTGTTTGTTTATTCAGTGCTAAAGGAATGACCACATGAACAGGATTTTGTAACATTTGGATTATTGATTTTAAATCCAGATCCCATTAGGCTTTCAATATAGTCTACATTTGCACCTTTTAGATGATCAACGCTGTAACTATCTACAAGCAGCTTGATACCAGTTTCTTCCATGACCAAGTCATCTTCTTCTGGTGCTTTTTCAAAACCCATGCCATAAGACAGGCCAGAACAACCGCCACCTTGAACATATACTCTAAGGTATTGTGGGTTATCGGCTTCTTCTTTCATGAATTCTTTGATCTTTTCAGCTGCTTTAGGTGAAACAGTGATCATTTTCTGTGTTTGTTCAGATGCCATAATGTTACAATTGACGATTCAAATTATAATAAGCTTTTCACCCTGAGCCTACTAGTAATTCAATAAAATAAGAAAAGAAGTTAGGTATAGCTTATTTTTTAGATTTATTTACAAAAGCTGTCATGCGTTCTTCTCTATCAGGATGAGTAAAACAATTTCTCCAAGCAAGTAGTTCTACTGCAAGTCCAGTATCAAGATCTGCATTTCTTCCTTTGTTAATAGCAACCTTTGACATTTGAACTCCCATTACAGAATTGGCAGCAATTTGTTGCGCCATTTTCAAAGCTTCTTCTTGAAGGGAAGCAAGTGGTACTACTTGATTTACTAAACCAATTTCCTTTGCTTCGTCTGCTTTGATCATTTTACCTGTATAGACAAGTTCTTTTGCTTTTGCTATTCCTACAATTCTCATCAATCTTTGAGTTCCACCCCATCCAGGAGGAATTCCAATTGTAACTTCAGGCTGACCAAGTCTTGCTGTGTCTGCTGCAATTCTAATGTCACATGACATGGCAAGTTCACAGCCACCACCAAGTGCAAAACCGTTGATGGCTGCAATTGTCGGTTGTTTTACAAGTTCAACTGTAGCTGTTACAAGTTGTCCTGTTTTTGCATATGCAACTGATTCATCTGGAGAGATTTTTGACATGTATTCAATATCTGCACCAGCGGAGAATGCTTTTTCTCCTTCACCAGTTAAGATGATTACTTTGACATTATCATCTTTGTCCAGGTTTTCAAAAGTTTTGATGAGTTCTTTTGCAACATCACTATTCATGGCATTAAGTTTGTCAGGTCTGTTGATTTTGACAGTACAAATACCATTAGAAGTTGATGTGGTAACTAATGACATGTTAATTTTCCAAGATATGTGAAACTTAAATGTTCTCTATTTTCCGAGTACTTTGCCCCATTGAGCTAATGCAGATGCAGCTGCAACCCAAGTGCGAAGATCACTATAAACAGGAACCTTATTTGCTTCAATTAGCTTTCTCATTTTCTCGGTATATGGACCACCATTACCTCCAGCCAAAATTGGTTTTATTTTTTTATTTGATAATTCAGCGAGATGTTCAACTATTGTTTCTTCTAGTGGATCATCTTGGAAAACAAACCAAGGCATAGCAATATCGATATTCTTTTCGTCAAGAAATTGTTGAATGACAAACTTGTAATCATCTGCGTTTGCACCGCCACCAACATCTGCTGGGTTACCATTATGAATTGGCACTGTAGGTGGGAAGCGTTCCTTCATCTTTTTGAGTAATGGTGGAGACAACTTTCCAATAGTAAGACCCAATCTTTCTAATTGATCAATTCCACCAATCATTGGACCTGCACCATTACTTGTCATGGCAACACGATTTCCTTTTGCAGGAGGTTGCCATGCTAGTGCCTTTAAGACTCCAACAAGTTCTTGATAGCTATCAACTGAAATTATTCCTGCTTGTTTGAATGCTCCCATGATGATTGCATTGGAACCACCAAGAGAACCAGTATGTGATGCAGCTTGTTTTGCACCGGCTGCAGTTCTTCCACTCTTCCAAATTACAATAGGTTTCTTTGTCTCTTTCATTACACGTTTAGCAGTATTGATGAATTTTCTACCGTCGCCAAATCCTTCAACATATAAGCCAATTACTTTGGTTTGAGGATCATTTGCGGCATACCAAATCATATCTGCTTCATCAACATCAGAACGATTACCAAAGCTAATCATTTTAGATAATCCAAATACATCAGCACTTTCCAGCATACTAATTCCCATAGTTCCACTTTGTGAGAAAAATGCAACATTTCCTAATTTTGAACGGACCATTCTCTCTTGTCCTTGGAATGCACAATCAAGACGATTTGCAGCGTTAAACATTCCAATGCAGTTTGGACCGATTACACGAATTTTGTGTTCTAGAGATAATTCTTTTACTCGAGCTTCCATTGTGGCTCTATCACCACCAAGCTCTTTGCCTCCACCAGAAACAATTACAACATTATGAATTCCTTTCTTTGCACATGTCTCCATGATAGGACCACATTCTGCAAGATCAATACAAACAACAACCAAGTCAACCTTTTCAGTAATTGCATCTAGTGTTGGATAACACTTGATTCCAAGAATTGATTCTTGTTTAGGATTAATTGGAAATACTTTACCCTTGTAATCTTGTTTACCAAGTGCAATCAATACTGAATTGCCAATCTTTCCAGGTGTAGAAGATGCACCAACCAGTGCAACAGATTCTGGAGTAAAAAATGACTCCATGGACTCGATGTTTGGTTTAGCTTTTGAGATTGAATTCTTTTTGATTTCTTTATTTAAAATAATTTTTGCGTCAACTACAAAATGGGATTTTGGATAAACAATTACAGGGTTGAAATCAATGCTGTTGATATAATCAGCATTATCTACTCCTAGTTTTCCGATTTGTACAAGCATATTTGCAACCATGTTTGTATCAATTGGTTCACTTCCTCTGAATCCTTTGAGCAGTGCTGAACCTTTGAGTTCATTAATCATAGATTTTGCATCTGAAGTTGTAATAGGTAACATGCGAAATGCAACATCCTTCATGACTTCAGTCATAATGCCACCTAAACCAACCATAATTACAGGACCAAATTGAGGATCATTTTGAATACCAACAATTAGTTCAACACCTTTTGGAACCATCTTTTCAAGAAGAATTCCTTTAACTTCTACTCCTTTCTTTTTAGATAATCTACCATACATGTCCTTGAATGTTTTTTTGACATCATTGACGTTATCTAGTCCAACTTTGACACCACCAACATCAGTTTTATGTAAAATTTGTGGAGATACAACTTTCATAACAAGAGGAAATCCAATCTTTTTTGCTTGTTTGGCTGCATCTTCAGCAGTGGTAACAAGTGCAAAAGGAGGAACTTTGACACCATATGTTTTGAGTATAGATTTTGATGATTCTTCTGTGATAACTTTATGACTTGTTTGAATTACTTCCTCGAAAACTTTTGTCACAGAATTCATGGTTAGATCGATGAAACAGAAACTCTGTATATTAAACTTTGGTCAAAGATGAAACATTGATTTGAAATTAGTGTAAAAATTGTCCATATTGTTTTTAACAATTGAAATATTTTCATCGATATCAGAACGTATTTTCTTAGGATCGATGTATGGAATTAGTTCTAGTTTTTCCTGAGTCTTATCAAGCCAAAGATTAATCATTTCCTCATCAACTTCCATATGGAATTGCAATCCAACAGCACTGCCAATTTGAAAAGCTTGATTAGAATAATTTTTAGAATGAACCAATCTAATTGCTTTTTCAGGTAAATCAAAAGTATCACCATGCCAATGAAACACAGTAAACGGATTTGTAAATCCAGAAAACAATTTAGAATTATTATCAATTCTCAAATCATGGTAAAATCCAATTTCTTTTTGTGTACCAGGATAAACTTTTCCACCAAAAGTTTTTGCAATCAATTGTGAACCTAAACAAATTCCAAGTAGCGGTACGTTACTCTCTACAGTTTTTTTAATTAGTCGTTGTTCTGCTTTTAGATAATCAAAGTTATCATTAGCACTTTCAGGAGCGCCTAGGATCACTACAAGTGAATAATTTTTTTCTGGAAGTTTTTCATGTTTTGCATTTACAGAATCAATAAGAAACCCGTCTTTTTGTAAAAGTTCACCCAAATACCCTGAACCTTCAATTCTGGTATTGTGAACAATCAAAACATCAGACATAATTATTTTTTAGCAAAAGCGATTAATATGTTAAAGCAAGTATAATGCTGTGCTTGTTACAGAGCAAGAAATTCAAGATCTTAAAAAATTTGTATTTCAACTAAATTTAATGAAAGATAGTGTTGTTGTAGTAGAAGGAAAAAATGATGCTACCGCTTTAAAAAACATAGGATTTTCTGGCAAAATAATCGAGTTTCATAAATTTGGAGGAATTGTAAACTTTGCAGATTCTGTTGCTCATTATGAAAAATTAATAATTTTATTTGACAGAGATCGAAAAGGCAGACATCTTACAGGAAAAACAATTCATCTTTTAGAACGTAGAATCAAAATTGATCTTTCTTTTAAAAGAAGGCTTACAACAATTACCAAGGGAAAAATAAGATTTGTTGAACAGCTAGTTTGTTATGAATCGTATCTAGTCTAAGATTATGGCCAAATGCCTTTTTGGTTAAAGGCTTCCACAACTCTACCTACTGCCAAAGCCATAGTAGCTCGTCTCATGTCAATTTTATGCTTTTTTGCTAATGCGTACGCATCTTTGAAACCTTTTGTGATGTTACCTTCCATCTTGTTTGCAACTTCATCAAAAGACCAATAGTAACCCATGTTGTTTTGAACCCACTCCAAATATGAAATGCATACACCACCAGAGTTTGCCAAAATATCTGGAATTACTAAAATATTCTTTTTGAAAATTATAGGGTCTGCTTCAGGTAATGTTGGACCGTTCGCAGCTTCTGCAATAATTTTACATTTGAGATTATTTGCAATCTTTGCATTGATTTGATTCTCTAATGCACCTGGAACTAGAACATCACATTTTGTTGTTAACAATTCCTCAGTTGAGATTTTCTTGCTACCAGGGAATCCAACTACGGTCTTATTCTTTTCTTTAAATTCAAGCAACTTGCTGACCTTTGCTCCATTTGGAATTGAGATTGAACCTTTAGAATCACTTGCAGCGATTACTTTAGCACCCATCTTTTCTAAATATTCTCCAGCAAATGTAGATGCGTTTCCAAAGCCTTGTAAAACAACTTTGGCTCCTTTCAAATTAAGCTTGATTGCTTTTGCTGCTTCTCTTACACAGTATGCAACACCTAAACCGGTTGCAACGTTTCTTGCAAGTGAACCGCCCATCGAAATTGGTTTTCCAGTAATTACACCAGGAGCATACACATTTCCATTTAATTTGCTAAACGTATCCATAATCTGAGTCATCTCTCGACCAGTTGTGTAGACATCTGGTGCAGGAATATCCTTACCTGGTCCAATTATTTCAAATATTTTATATGCAAATCCTCTGGTGAGTCTTTCCATTTCACCATCACTTAGTTTTTCAGTTTTTGGATTAACATAGATTCCACCTTTACCTCCTCCCAATGGAATATCCACAATTGCACACTTCCAAGTCATCCAAGAAGATAAAGCCATGACTTCACGTTCCATGTATTCAACTCCACCTTCAGGGTTAAAGTATCGAATTCCACCTTTGTATGGACCTCGATCGTTATTATGCTGACTTCTAAAACCAATAAAATTTCTAATTTGCCCATTATCCATTCGGACTGGAATTTTTATTCTAAGAACTTTATTTGGTGTTGCTAAATATTCTCGCAAACCTTTATCCTTAATTCCAAGAACATCACATGCATCGTTTACTTGTTTTGTTGCATTTGCAAATGGATCTAGACTTACCAAGACGATCGACTTTGAAACAGCATATTATATTAAGTTTAGTTCAAAGTGTCAGATCGCATATCATATGGATTTGATTAAAGGTAAACCTTTTTGTGATTTATTTTCCGATCTAGTTTATCTATTGCCATATCAAGCGCACTGATGTTAACTTCTAAAAATGTAGATAAATGAAAAATTGCGCCATATTTATCACCAAGTTTTAAGATCATGTTATTTTTTTCAAGTACTTTCATGTGATGCTGAACAGCTTTGTAATCCAGATCAAGTTCCTGTGCTAATTGATGTGTATTATATGATCTTTCAAGTAAGAGCATGATTATTCTTAATCTTGTAAATCCACCTCTAGTGCTGGTGAATAAATAAAATAGCAGTTTACTTGTCTGTTTATCGACTTTTCTTTGTTCAGTTTTGGTTTTAGATCTCAAGAGTTCTTTGAATTCTAATAATTGAGTACTTGTCATGTTCCTTGCGTATTATGTGAGAAAATTGCTTAAAACACTATTTCCAGATCTTATCCAAATCTAATACAAATTAACGAATGACAATTACCCTTAAATTGACTAAGAAGGGAATCGATACAACATGATGGCATCACGTGGGTACGATATGACCCCTACAATGTATTCCCCTGACGGGCGAATTTATCAAGTAGAATATGCCATTGAGACAGTAAAAAGAGGCACACTAGCAATAGGTGTTTGCAGTAAAGAAGGAGTCATCATGGCAGTCGAGGAAAAACCAAGAGCCTTACAAACATTAAACGTTACACAGAAAATTTTTCAAGTAGATTATCACATAGGAGTAGCAGCTGCAGGATACATTCCTGACGCACGTGTTCAAGTAGATAATGCAAGATTCTTTTCACAGGGTAATAAAATGACTTATGATGAATCTGTAGAGGTTGCAACTGTTGCCAAACACTTAGCTGATCAATCTCATCAATTTACACAATATTCAGGAGTAAGGCCTAACGGAGTTGCCCTGATAATTGCCGGAGTTGATCAAAAAGGAGAATCAATCTACGTGACTGATCCTAGTGGAACCTATGTCCAATATGCAGCAGTTGCAATAGGATCAGGGTCTGATGACGTTAATGCATTTTTAGAAAAACATTACAATAAAAACATGTCATTGAGTGATGCCGCAGCACTTGCAATCGCAGCAATTAATCTAAAAGCAGAACAAAAAGAAAGTTTGAATCACATTAAAATGGCCAAAGTCACTACTGAGAAAAAAATATTTGAGAAAGTATCAGAGACAGATTTACTTAATTATTCTAAAAATGCATCTAAATTTACAATATCCTAAGTTTGAATTTAGATTTGAAAACTATTCAAACTAGTCTGTAAGAACGATAAACATGGGATTAGGAAGTTATTGGGGAGAAGTCATCGAAGTACTTCGTGAAATTATACCAATTTATGATAAAGTAAATTCATACATATCTCTTGGAAAAGATGTAGAACATAGGAACAGAGGAATTACAGGAAGGGTACTTCCAGGAAATAAAATTCTCGATGCAGGATCAGGTTTTGGAAACATGTCCAAAACTGCCTTAAAGATATGCGATGGAAAAATTTCAATCACACTTTACGATCCTCTTGTACCAATGTTAAAAAATACTGGAACTCATTTTGAGAAAGTACCTGATTTAGTTAATGGTGTTTTTGAACACATTCCATTTAAAAATGAAGAATTTGATGCAGTCTTGTGCGGATATTCTCTAAGAGATGCCATTAATTTGAGAATTGCAATATCAGAGATTCATCGAGTGCTAAAAAATGAAGGTAGATTTGTAATTGTAGATTTAGGAAAGCCAGACGGAGCAATGATAAGAGCTGGCGTCTCATTTTATCTCAAGTTTATTCTTCCAGTACTAGCATTGATTGCAGGAGGAAGACTAGGTTTGAAATTTGGTACTCTTTATGGAACATACAAAAGATGGCCACAAAACAAAAAGCTTGAAAAACTATTGCTCGAAAAATTTTCCAAAGTAGAATTTGAGAAAGATCTTATGGGCGGAGCAATAATGGTTGCCGCATACAAATGAACAGAACACTAGTACTTGTAAATCTCACAGGCTTAATCATAGGAATCTCTTATGGATTACACGGTCCAATATTACCAGTATTTGCAAAAAATATTATCGGGGCATCATACTCTGAACTTGGTTTTATCGGACTAGCAAATTTCATTCCATACATGTTCATTCCAATATTTGTAGGAATTCTTCTTGACAAATTCAATAACGGTTACATCTTAGCAATAGGTACAGCAATCAATTCAGCATCAATCTATCTTCTATCAATAGCACAAACGGTTCCAGAGATAATGGGATTCAGAGTAATGACAGGAATAGCTCATGCATTTTTTTGGCCACCGTGTCAATCCATTATTGCAAATGAAAGCAATGAAAAAACTAGAGTCAGAAACATCTCATTGTTTACAATGTTTTTTGTGATGGGATTTATGATAGGCCCATTACTAGGCACAGTGTTTCTTGAAGGACTAGACATCACATATAGAATTCTATTTCAAATAACTGCATTTATTTTGGCTAGTGCCATAATTTTTGCACTTGTTATTTCTAGGAAGAGTGTTACAAATCATCATGAGAAATTTTCATTTTTATCAATTAAAGAGATGAAAAGATTTCCTGAAGTCATAATTTTATTAATTTTTTGTACCTCATCGTTTGGAATAATTCTTTCAATCTATCCAGCGTTCTTAAATGATAATGGAATGTCAGATATAGACATTTTGTTATTGTATTTTGCGTTTGGAATTTCAAGAGTTATTTCGCTTGCACTAACAGGCAAATTTGCAAAAAGAACCAGTCAGACATTGATTGCAGCTACAATTGCAGTTTCTATTGGATTGTTAATTTCTGCAGTTTCAGATTCCATTATCATGTTTGCAGCAGCCCTTGTATTGATGGGATTTGGATTTAGCATATTTTTCCCATTGACTCTAGAAATAATTCTTAGTAAAACAAGTAATGCAATATCAGGAAAAATAATTGGGGCATATGAGACAGTTTTTGGAATAGGTTGGGTAATTGGACCTACAGTAGGAGGACCAATAGCACAGTCATTTGGAAATCAATCACCATATATTGTATTTTTTATAATCGGAATTGCAATTACAATTTTAGCTATCACATGTAGAAATAAACTAGAACCAAAAAAAATACAAAAGATCTAATCAAATAATTGAAATTAAACTAGATTGAGATAGTTCCCCGTTTTTGTGTACAAATATCAAGTGCATCTTCTACTGCAGTGACAAAGACTTTACCATCGCCTTTTGTTTTAGTACATGCAACTTTTGCAATTGCATTTAAGATGTCATTTAATTTTGGATCATCTACAACACAAATTATCAAATCTTTAGAGAAATATTGCCCAACTAGTGGTGGATCATCTGATCCTTGACCCTGAACATGACAGACAGTCACTCCTCCAACGCCAATTTTTTTAATTGCAGCTATAGTTTTGTCTTTAAGTTCAGGTCTAACAATTACTTCTATTTTTTTCATTAATCAACATAAGAATAGTTGTTTTTTAAAACAATAGGGACATTTTCGAAGTTGATTTTCAGAGATGAACTTGTGAAAATAGAGATTTAAAATTTCAAAAACATTACATTTAATTTCAAATAAGTCGATTTTATTCTATGTTTGATTATTCATTAAACATAATGGGTAGCGAATGGATAATCATAATTTTTGTGGCTTTAGTGTTGATTTTAGGAACCAACCAGCTTCCAAGCGCTGCAAGAAAATTAGGAAAAGCTGTAAATGAATTTAACAGAGCTAAAAACGAAGTTCAAAGTCAGATGAAAAGTGTTTCAGATACAAATCTGGATACATCAGAACCCATGGAGACAGAAAGACAAAAACTAGAGATGATTGCAAAATCATTTGGAGTAAACTCTAAAGAAAAATCAGATGATGAACTCCGGAAAATAATTTCAGATAAAATGGGGCCAAAAAAAACAGATAATTCAGAAAATAAAGTGTAGTTAATTAGATTTAATTCGATAGAGATTTTTATCTAGTCTTTTTTTTGCAAATTTATAATATTCAGGTACAATTTCAAATCCAAGATATTGTCTATTCAAGGATTTGCTAACTACTGCAACTTGTCCAGACCCTAGAAATGGATCAAACACAATATCTTTTTTCTCACTAGAATAATGTAATAATTTTTCAATTAACTCAGCAGGTAATTTAGTGGGTGTTTTGTCATCACCTGTCCAATATTCACGTTTAATTTCCCACACATCTTCTTTATCCCGATAATGTAGACTACGGCCTTCATTAGTTTTAGAATCTTTTTTAAATCTAGAAAATGGATAAAATTTTCTTTGTTTATCATTTTTGCAAACATAAAGACAGTGATAGTGAGAAGTAACAAATTTTCTTTTGGTTACAACACCAAATTGGTATTTCCAAATAATGTGGTTAATTGTGATAAAACCCACGTCATCTAATGCATTTAGAATATCTTTCAGATTATTCCATCCAGAAAAAACATACATGCTTCCTGTATCTTTAAGAATCCGAAATGCTTCTTTCATCCAATTATATGTAAAATCATAATAATCGACAGACTTTATCTCGTTGTAACCTTGCATCACTCTAGAAGAAGTTCGATTATAATTTGCCTTTGTAGCCTTAAAATTAATAGCAAATGGAGGATCAGTGATAATCAAATCAATTTTATTTTTAGGAATTAGTCCCATCCCTTCAATACAATTCATATTGTAAATTTTGTTAATTTCGATTTTCTCCATTTTTAAAATCAAGGAGGTATCCTCGTTTAATAATGTCGTGGAATACTGTTTTTGCCAATATTAACAGTCAACCAATAAATCTTGAGTAGATTAAATCAAGTTTAGCTTGAAATTTTCCTGTCCAAATTGTAAATCCAAACTAGAGATACAAAAAACATTCAACAAAAAAATTCACATTTCATGTAGTTGCGGAATAGAGGATTTACTTGAATTTTCAAAAAACATTGATGAGGTATTTTTAGAATTTCTTTCAAGATTTGATGAGGGATTAGTTACAAAAAAAGGGATTTCAGAAGGTCTAAAAAACGAAGGGATCATCAGAGACGAAAAAGAGATCAAGGAGATGATTGGAAATAACAATCCAGACAAGACTACCGAAGATATTCTTTTTTCAAAAAGAGATTTCATTTCACAGTACAAGGTTCTGACTAATCCTGAGCCTAAAATGGGCAGCGATGTTGAAGACTTGGGGTTGGATGAATCAATAAGCAATCACCTAAAAGATATTGGAATTAATCAGTTTTACAAATTTCAAGAAGAATCAATTCAAGAGGTAGCATTTGGAGAAAATGTAATCATTGAAGCGCCTACAGCATCTGGAAAAACAGAGGCATTTTTGATTCCAGTAATTCAAAAAATAAAAAAAGAATCAAATAATGTTAAAGGAGTTTTTGCAGTATTTGTTTACCCTACAAAAGCTCTTTCAAGGGATCAATATCCAAAAATCTTAAAGTTTGCAGAAAAAATTGGAATTAAAGTTAAAGTTTTTGATGGAGATACTGAACAAGTAGAGCGAAGAGAAATTTTAGATAGCCCGCCACACATACTTGTTACAAATTTTGATGTAGTACATTACCATCTTTGGCATCAAACAAAATTTTCATCTTTGCTTTCAACTATCAAAGTATTGGTGGTAGATGAGACACATGTGTACTCAGGAATTTTTGGCTCAAATGTCCATTACATAATTAAAAGACTGAAAAGAATTTGTAGCAATAAAATACAATTTGTTGCAGCATCTGCAACTCTAGAAGATGCTAAAAATTTTTGCGAACAGTTGTTTGGAGTGAGGATGAAAATAATTCACGGTTCTGGAAAAAAAGGACAGACAGATTTTGTAATGTTATTTCCATCACTTAGAACTCAGCGGTTACTGATGATTGATTTGACAAAAAAGATGACTGAAAAAAATCACAAGACAATGGTATTCAATAATTCACATCTTAATTCAGAACTTTTGGCAATTCAAGCAAGAAAACAAAAAATCAACATCAAAGTTCACAGGGCTGGCCTAATGGCAAATTATAGAAAGTCAGTAGAACAAGAGTTCAAGAGCGATAAACTCCAGGCCATTTCATGCACGCCTACGCTTGAGCTTGGGATAGATGTTGGAAACGTGGATTGTGTGATTTCATCCACAATTCCAGTAAACAGATTGATCCAAAGAATCGGCAGAGCGGCACGAAAAGGACAAAGGGGTTATGCATTTTTAGCACTTGGTAACGATCCAATTTCACAATATTACAAGAATCATCCAGATGATTATTTTGAAGATGTTGAAAAAACATACATTGATCCAAAGAATCCATTTGTAGAAGAGTTTCAAGTATTGGCAATGGCGTGTGACAGACCAATTTCAAAACACGAACTAAAAGAACATGAAGGAATTATCAGACAACACATAGAAAATGAAAATCTAATAGTGCACAATAACAGAATCATACCAAATTTTGACAAGATCTCTTCTTTGTTAAACGATTACAGCATAAGAGGAATTGGAAAATCATTAGATATTTTCCTAAATGAAAAAAAAGTCGGAGACAGAGTACTTCCAATTGCATTAGAAGAACTTCATAAAGATGCAATTTACTTTCTTGCAGGAGTAAGATACAGAGTAAAAGAATGCGGATATCCTCAAAGAAATTTTGCAAAGCTAGAAAAAATATCCAGAGACTATCCGTATTATACCAAAGCATTAACAGAAGAGTGGCCTACAATTGAAACAATTTTTGAGACAAGAAAAGCATATGGAATAGAAGTTGCATTTTGCAAATTACACATTCAAAAGAAAGTCTATGGTTATGTCAACATAGAATTGGGACAAGAGATCACTCAAGGTCAAAAAGTCTTACTAGATTCTCCTTTAGAATATGATTTTATCACAAAAGGAATTGTGTTTCATGCTCCAAGACCGATAAATGAAATTAAAAAAGCAGAAGATGAAGAATATACTGAAGCAAGTGGGTATCATGCAACAGAACATGTTGTGATTGAAGGCAGTAACATGATAACTGGAGGAGTATCTCAAGATTTAGGAGGCATATCATTGGGGACTTCAGGCTTGATTTTCATCTACGATGGAGCAATTGGTGGAAATGGGGCAAGTAAGGCACTATTTGATAGATTTGAGAAAGCACTTGAGCGAAGTATGTTTATTGTAAAAGAGTGTCCATGTCAAAGTGAGGCAGGTTGTCCACGTTGTACATTCTCTTATAGATGTGGAAATAACAATGAATATCTTCACAAATATTCTGCATTAGAAATTCTTCAAAGAATCAACAATGGCGAAAAAACTAAACTAGAAGAACCAACAGAAGGAGACAAACCACTAGTCTAAAAATCAAAATGGGATAAATATAACAAATTTCTATAAACAATATGGAAAAAGTAGCAATTGTAACTGGAACAACTTCTGGAATTGGATATGAAACTTGTCTGTCTCTTGCAAGAGATGGATTTTACACATTTGCTACAGTTAGAGATGTAAAAAAAGCAGAAAAAATAGTACAAATTGCAAAAAAAGAAAACCTAAAGATAGAAATTATTGAGTTAGATGTTGATGATGAAAAATCAATTAGTACTGCAGTTCAAAAAATTCTTTCAAAAAAACAACAGATTGATGTTTTAGTAAATAACGCTGGATGGGGATTGTTTGGAAGCGTTGAAGATGTACTAGTAAAAGACTTTAGAGCACAATTTGAAACAAATTTCTTTGGAATAATAAGTATAATTCAAAAAATTGCACCAGTTATGAGAAAACAGAAATCAGGTGTAATTGTAAACATTAGCTCAGTTGCAGGAAAAATTGGGTTTCCAGGATCACCTGCATATATTAGCTCAAAATTTGCATTAGAAGGGTTATCTGAATCATTAAGATATGAATTGGGACAATTTGGAGTCAAAGTAGTCATTATTGAACCCGGTGTAATAAAGTCAAACTTTTTCTCATCTATGAAGATTGCAGAACCTAAACCAGATTCACCATACAAAGAGATCACTGAAAAGGTGATCATGGGAGTAAAAATGATGGCAGAGCTTGGAACTCCCCCATCAGAAGTGGCCACTACAATATTGAAGGCAATTAACGAAAAAGAACCAAAGCCAAGGTATGTGGTAGGAAATGATGCACAGATGTTTTTAGAAGCAAAAAGGGCTAAAACAGATACAGAATTTGAAAATTATCTCAAAAAAGAATTATTTTCAACATGATAAAATTTAGCTTGTTTAATTCTTTTAATTTTAAAAAATAAGATATAGTACACTTTATGCGTATAATCGGACAAAAAGTGTACGATAAGGTGTACGGTAGTGTTTTTTCATGTCAAAATAATATGCACTTATGAATCGTATGCGTGAATTATGATGGCGCTTGTGTCAACTAGAGAATTTTATTGTGAATGAACAATGATAACATTAATGATGATTCACGCATGATAACTAGTGAAAACCAATTTTATCATCAATTCAGATTCATTTTTAATTTTTTTCACGCATGAACCCGAGAGGTTTTCAATGATTATTCACGCATAAAAGAAAAACATACACCAATTCTCACAACCAATGCCTTTACAAGATGGCAATTCAATCCCACCTACTGGAAAATCATTCAAGGTAACAATGGCCACGGTTGCAAAGTGGGAAGATGGTCGAATAGCTGAAGAACACCTATTCTGGGACAATGCAGAGATAATGAAACAGTAACAATTTCTAATTATTAAAAATACAAATTTGTCAGTGGAATCTCAGTTTAATTTCAATAACCTTTGAGATTGTTTTGTTCAGCTGTAACTGTGAAAATACAGCTAATTTTGTTACCTGAACTAATGAATAACCAAAACATAACATAGACATGGAAAAATGCCCAAAGTGTTCAAACCAAATTATTGTTAGCAACACAAACGTAGCAGTAAATGTAGAACAACCATGGAAAAAAGTTCAGGCAAAAATTTGCCTAGATTGTAACTTTATGGAGTTATTCCGCAATTGACTTTTTATGAGCAAAATGCAATGAGAAATGAAATGAAAATGATTTCTCATCTTGATAAGACAAGTTATCTAAACTTGTGCAAATCTATCTTGCGTTTGGATCAGAATGTCTTATTTGTTGGAATAATCAATGACCACGGAAGATTGGTTGACTTTGCCAAAAAGCAAAACAAGATGATACAAAATCTAGAAAATATAGATTTGGATATGATATGTATGCAAGCCAGGCTATACATATCAATGCAAAGCGATCATGATAAGAATCTTGGCAGATTTGGTCATTGCATCACCGAAAGAGAGAAAATCACAACGCTAACAATTCCCACCATTTATGGAACTGTGCTTGTCATATCTTCCAACAAGACAGATTCAAAAGAATTGGTTAAAAAAATATTTCAGGTGACAGACGATAGTTGTTTTGCACAGATTCTAGACCCTTGTTGAAGCAAGGTTTAGATTCTGTACGCCTGTAAATAATAAAATGGGAAATAACTACAAGAGTGCAAGTAGTGACTTTCTGGATCTTGCAAGCGAGCAGCGACTTGATATTTTGTTTCACTTGATGCAAGAAAAATCAAAAGTATCCCCAATGGCAAAGACACTTGATTCTACCGTACAGGAAGTCCACAGAAACTTTGAGAGATTGGCAAAATCAGGATTTATTGAAAAAGATAATGAGGGTTACTATCATCTTACAATTTATGGAACTACAATGTGCACTCAGATTCCTACAATGATGTTTTTCTCAAATAACAGAAAGTATTTCCAGGAACATGACTTTGGAGATCTTCCTGTAAAATTTATCGAACGCATAGGCGCACTGTCAACTGGAACTTACATCAAGGGTTTTACCAAAGTGATTGAACAGTGGAAATCAATTTACAAAAACGCTAACGAATACATCTATGAGATGCATTCAGAGGTTTCAAATGATCTTATAGAACCTTTGATAAAAAAAGCTAAAGATGATAAAGTAAAGATAAACTACATTTTGTCAGAAGATTGTATCGTTCCAAGGGGAAGAAAAAAGACGCTGGAGAAATTTGGTTTTAGTAGTCTCTTAGAAAATGGAATAGTTGAAAGAAAAATGTCAAAACAAGTTTTGGTAGTAGTTGCCTTAAATGAAAAAGAGGCATGTGTCTCATTTCCTGACAGAAAAGGTGAATCAAACATCGGGTATGCGTTTTATGGAAACGATGTTAGATTTCATGAGTGGTGTCTTGACTATTTCAGATATAGTTGGCACAATTCAGGTACATTCAGGGAAAGCAAACTAAAAGAAGAATAGATTCACTCCAGTGGAAAATCTGATCCACATCCAAGGCACCATCCTCGTTCTCCTTTGTAACTATCACTATAATATTGAATGATTTCAATTCCACACACAAAACATGTTGTCTCCACAGTTCTCTTTTTTACATTTTTTATCATTGATTCTGTTTTTTGATGATTGTGAGTTTTGTGAGACAATTATTCTTCCTCACAACATGATGGTGAGTAAAATAATTGAAACCACTGCAACTATGTGAAATAAATAATAAGATGTTTTGTGTCTTGGCATTCTTTTCAGACTTTGTCTTTTCTTATGTTTTATTTCCTGTACTAAATCGATCATTTTTTCATAGCACTCCTGGCATTTCTAGCACGATAAATGCCCCCAATCCAATCCCAATCACTACACCAATTCCAGTGCAGATAAGACCGAATTTTACAACCTTTTTGATTGGAGCATGTACCATCATGTCCCAAGTGCTAATTGATTTTTGTGTTTGAATATTGTTGTTCATATTATGTAATACACACTAGTATATGATAGACTGTACTCATCAAATGTTATGATGATTAAGCTGTATCTGTTAATTTACAAAATTACATTGTAATATACAACATGCTAATTTTCAAAAAAATGTTGGGATAAATAGGAAATTTTGACAGATTTCTAACTATTTGCTATGATGATAGAAACTTTTAATCAAAAATATATCTGATTAATGTCGATTTATCCTTTTATTGTTTTTTTGTGGAATGTTCTAACGTATATTTTTCTTGTTTTGGTAGGATTCCTGTTTACAAATTTCTTAAAACCATTTGTAACTATTCCACAGGCAACACACAATATTTCTCGTGTACTTGTGTCATGCACAGTATTTTTGTGATTGCATCTTGGATTCATTTTCATTATTCCTAATGCTCACCAAGATTAATGATAGTTAGTATCAAAAACAGCTGTATCATCATAAATTCAGCTTAGAGCGGTATCTCATTCAAATTGTCTCATTAGTGATGGTTTGAATACGCTAACTATAATACACAACATATTCTGAATACAGATTATGCCTGATGAGACTAAAAAAGAAAGTTCGTGGGATAAAATGGTTCATGCATCTTTTAGAAAAGTAGTTGCATTTGATCTATTATGTATCGGAATTGGCATTGTTATAGGAATAGGAATAGGCGTTTACCTAATTGCTGGTTCCCCTTAATATTTTTATTATTTACTTGTGATGGCATAATTCATTTGTCATTCACTAAATTCTAAAGACCATTTTAACATGTAAAAAATGATCAAATGTCAAGCTTGCAACTCTTTGAGCAATAGTCATACTGCGTACTACTTGACACATCAGAGCTATGAAACCTTCCACACATAATGCAAATCTTTTTCATGATTCTCATGTTCATATTCCAATTACCTTTCCGTAAACCAAAACTTCGAACCCAATCCAGATTATTGCTCCAATCCCCAACAAAAAAAGATCATGTTTCACCACTTTTTTGGACGGTACATGAATCAGTGTGCTCCATGGGCTGGCAAATTTTTCTACATTATTATTCATACAATACATTATGTAATTCTTAATGATAGATGATACTCAACAAAGGTTATGATGAATCAGCTGAATCTGTTAATACCATTAATACAAAATCATAATGTATAACACAATATGCAAGTAGTACAAAATAATCAAGATTTTTTACGAAGATATGGATATTCAGACAACATAAAAGTAGAAAAGGCAATGGAATTACTTTTGATTAATAGACGTCACGAATTAAGAACCATAGCAGAGTCAGTGTTAAACCACATACCTGGACAAATCATTTTATCTGAATGGAGTGAGTTTATTCTTCACATGTGTCTTGATGTAGAAGAATGTTTTTCCATATGGAAAGGTGATGTAGAGCCACCTCAAAATTTCTATCTCAAGTCATTTATAATATTAAAACAATTTAGTAAAGGAAAAACATCGATGAATCAATTAACTCAATTTTTGAATTTGGCTTATAGTATTGCTCAAGAATTTAGAGTGATTTACAAAAGAGTGGAATAAAGATGAATCCTATCAATCCTTCAATCCTAGATTCAACTCCGTAGAGACTCACCTAAGAGCTTATTTTGATGCTAGCGGCTTGGCTAGTAACATTATTTTTGTAATTACGATTAGAGATCAAAACACATTATTAATGAACAATGATTGCAAGATAACACTTGACTGATGAACAAAAAAAGAAGACAGAAACTATGTCATTTAGACTAGACAGTAATATTTTAGATAAGATTAGGAAAGAATCAGAATCTCAAGGAATAAGCTTGAATGTTTTAGCCAATAGGATTTTTTCAAGATATACAGAATGGGATATGTTTGAGCCTAAAGTAGGCATGGTACCAATTGCAAAACCAATTGTAAGTGCATTGTTTAAAAAATTAACTGAGAAAGAAACTGTTGAATTGGCAGAAAAAATTGGACATAGCATAGTATCAGATATTGCAACTTTTATGAAAGGAACTATGGATATTGATTCGTTTGTATCATGGTTTGTAACAAGAATGAAGATTTCAGATTTTGAAATGAATCATACAGAAGAAAATAGAAAACATACCTATATCATAAAACATGATTTAGGATACAATTGGTCATTGTATCACAAAACAGTACTACAATTAATTTTCAATGATGTTTTAGAAAAAAAGATAGATTCTGAAATAAATGACAATATGATGAAAATTGTATTTGAAAAATAATCATACTGACTTTATTGTTCCAGTCATCCATGGATGAAGCATACAATAATAGTCATACAATCCAACTTCAGCAAATTTTTGCTTAAATGTATCGCCTGGCATCATCATTCCAGAATCAAATAAATCGTCTTTACTTGTTACAGTATGAACCGATACGTCTTTGTTTGTCCAAGAAATAGTATCTCCAGATTTTATCTGAGTTAGTTTAGGATAATATGATTTATTGGATGTCTTTACAGCAGAGTCTTTTTCAATATCACAAATATTTGTCTCAATTATTTCAGACTCAACTTGAATTTGAGCTAGAATACTATGTTGTTCATGTCCAGATGTAACTGTAGTTGTTTGCGTAATCTTTGCATCAGAATCTGCTTGTTGTAAATCAGTCAAGATTTGTTTTTGCCAATTCCACATATCAATTGATTTTGTTTTGGAAACATCTATGCCGTCAATTGCATTTGGCGGTGGATTTTTTACATCAAAGTATGCCATTGTGCCTCGTTCCTCAGGAGTTCCGTGTAAATGAAATAGATACCTTCCAGGCTCCTTCCATTTAGCCTCAAATATTGCAGCATTTCCAGGACTTACCTCCCATGTTTGAGTTTTAATTGGTTCATTTTCCCAAATACCAGATATTATAGTATCAAATATTGTTCCATGAATATGAAATCCATATGCAGGTATTGCACCCATGTCAATATAGTATAATCTAACTAACTCATTTGTAACTGCAGGTAATGGGTTAAACCAATATTGATCAGCGTATCCATTAAAGAAAACATAATCTGGTGTCCATGTCTCTTGGTCTTCTAAATCATACTCTCCTTTGACTAGAACATATTCTCTGGCAGGTTCCACTCCTTCTTTTGGATCTACAATGAATGCACCATACAATCCATTTCTGATATGAGATGATACTGGCATTACATGGCAGTGATACATAAAAGCACCAGCTGGTTCTGCAATAAAGTCATAAGTGTATGATTCTCCTGGAAGAACTTCTTGAAATACGCCGTCATTTTTTTCATTATGATCACCATGAAAATGCATTGTGTGCGGTAATTTTCCATTGTTGATAAAATTAATAATCACTCTGTCTCCCTCTGTTGCTCTTAATGTTGGACCAGGGATAGTTCCATTGTATGTCCAAGCTTCAACTCTAGTATCAGGAGCAATCTCAAGTGTAGTATCTTCAGCTATAACAGTATAGGTTCGTGTTATGGGGGAATTGTGGACAGATTGATTTTCTGCAAACGACTGTAATGGAGTATCCATTACGAAAAAAACCATACCAAGGGCAACACCAAAGCATGCAACTACAATCATCATGGTAATAGTTCTGTCCACAAAACAAATGGTTCAACATTACTTTTAATGAAGACGTTTATTGTGCAAACATTTGCTAGTAATTGTATACATCAATCTTATCTGGAATAGATTTTGTAGATTTATCTTGGCACCAAGATGTAAGGGACAATGTGTAGATTTTAAAACAAAACGATTTGACGGAGGATTAAAGTATCAAAATGGACTAAAATGGTGCTCAATTTGTGCCCGTTTTTTGCAAACAGAGTTTATTCGTTGTATTTGTTGTAATACAAAATTACGGGTTAGGGCAAAACATAGAATTGTTAAAAATTTTTGAATAGAAATACACCTGTTGATTTTAATGTATGTTAGGTGCAGATAAGCATGAAAATCAAAATCTAGTTTTAATTTCCCTACACATGAAACTAATTAGCTTGACACTTTTTCTGCCGATTCATCTTTTCCAAATCTTTCAGAAAACTTCCATCCATATTTGATAATATAGGGTGAAAGAAATGTTGTAATTATCGTCATAGTACCAACAAGCGGCAATAACATTGAGCTAGTTACAGAAACATCGGCACCACCTTTTGCAGCAACTAACGCTAACTCTCCCCCTGATGAAGACAATCCAACTCCTGAACGAAAAGATATTTTTTTATTAAATCCTAACAGTTTAGCAGAAATCCAAACAGTAAAAAATTTAGAAGATATTGATACTAGAATAAGTGCAATAGCTGGTAGAATAAACAATGGTAGTTGTTTAACATCCATGAGTGCACCTACAGATATGAAAAATAAAGCTGCAAACATATCTCTGATTGGTATAGCCATTGCTTTTGTAGGAATTCCTATTTTAGTTCCAGCTACAAGAACACCTGCAAAAAAAGCACCAGTAGCAACGGATATTCCAAGCTTAAAGGCAAGCACTGATAATCCAAACGCAAGACCAAGCATCGCTACAAGTATGAATTCATTATGTCCGGTTTTTCTTACAATTCTTGCATAATATGGAACAGTTCTAGTTCCTACCACTATTGCTCCAATTATGAATGCAAGAACAAATCCAATCGCCACACCGACTTCAGTATAAGATAACTGTTCGGTAGCTACAACGGATTGTATAACAGCTAACATAGAAATTATAATTATATCTTCAATTATCGAAACACCCACAATAAGATTAAATGATTTATCATCAACTAATCCCATTTCTTCTAAAACGCGCATCACAATCACAGTGCTTGTTACAGAAATGGCAAGTGCTACAAACATGCTATCAAATGAAGAAAAGCCCATTGCCTGAGCAGCGAAATAACCTAACGCAAAAGTTCCTAAAGCTTCCGCAGATGCGATAATTGTTGCCTTTTTTCCAATGTTTTTCAGTTTTTCTATAGGAAATCCCATTCCAATTACAAATAGCAATACAATAATTCCAATTTCTGCAAAAACATTGAGGATCTCCAGATTTGTAATTAAGCTAAAAGGAGGGGTGTATGGACCAATTATCATTCCTGCAGCGATATATGCAATTACCATTGGTTGTTTTAGCTTAAATGAAATGAGTGCCATGACAGATGCAATTATCATTATGACTGCAAAATCTTGAACAATCAATTCAGAATGAGTAGGCTCTGCAAGAATCTTATTTGCTATTGATCCAAGAATGGAAATAATATCAAATTCCACGCTAATCTATGAATATGATGTTAATTAAACTAATATCAGATATCAGACATAGTATCTAAAATTAATACTTGAAAATAAGTAAAAAAAGATTTTCTTGTGTGAATTTTTTCTAATATTTTCTTTTATTGTATAATGGGTAAGTTTTTCCCATAAACCTGACGAACAGTACGTGGTTTTGCATCTTTGAATATATCATCACAACAAAATTTTATTGAAAATTTAGCCATTTCTTCTAAGATAGGTTGTAAAGCCTTGCCTTTCTTAGTCAACGTATATTCAATTCTAATTGGTTTATCATTGAAAATTTTTTTTTCTATCAAATTGCCTTTTTCCATTTCATGTAATCTAGTAGATAGAGTGTTTGGATTAATTCCTTCAATAGAATTCAGTAGCTCATTGAATCGATGTTGATTTAAAACAACCATATTTCTCAAAATGTGGATTGTGAATTTTTTTCCTATAATCCTGAAGGTATTATCGATTGGTTCACACTTACATTCATCAGAAAGAAAATCAATTATTCTTGGCAACTTAACAAAACCTAACCTACTACAGTTTTGATTACTTTCTAACTTATTAACTTAACTTTCTATATCTACTATGATAAAATGATTGGAGGTGATAATATGACAAATGAATGTAAGTGCGTATGCACTTGTAACTGTTCTTGTGACAGTAAGAGTGGTTGTGATTGTTCAAATGAGTAATCATTATCATTTTTATTTTTTTTTCAAGTAATTTTAGGATTATATCAAATGAATAATGGAAATGACGGAGATATGTGTAAAAAATGATTATTTAGTAATGGAGTTGTTTTGTACCAGATGGATAATGGGTTCAAATTTTTTAATACAGATCTAAGCTTCACGAATATTACTCCTATAGAATTTACTTTTTTGATGGTTAATTAGTTCAATTTTTTCCACATGTATCAATCCAAGTGATTCCAGTGTCAGTGATTTTTTGTTTTATTTATTATGAAATCATTCTAATTCCACATCATAGGACTCTATCATCATTTTGGGCAATAAAATAGACGCAGTAATGCAAAGATAGTCAATGTTCTAGTTTTCATTTTCTTTTCCACCAATAGATAATTCCAAGAATAAAAGATATGCCGATACTCCCAACAAGCAAAGCCAAAAGTATATCCTCTAAATTATTTTTAGGTGTCAAAATATTTGGACCGTGTATTATGTTTCTAGGTTGACAAAGCACTTGACTATTTCTACACATTTCATCTAATTGATTAGTGGGAGGTGATTCAGATTCATGGGATGGCATTATCACCCAAGTATTTTCAGGTAGTGGAATTATTTCACGATTATACTTTATGTACACATTCATAGATTCATCAAATCTTTTGATTTCAGATTCATCAACAACATAATCAAATGAAATCTGAACTTTCATATCTGGAGGCAAAGAATCCCTCATACTAATAGAGGGATAAATTAGCAAGGTATCGGGGATTGCATGATCTTGATAAAACCCCCAATCATCTATGAAATCTTTTGCAGATTCCATTACATAGTTTTCCCAATCTAGATGAATTCCTAGTTTTCTAATGTCATCTTCATTTAAATCTAAATCATAAACCACCCCACAAAAAACATTACCCGACGTTGGACTTCCGTCATATCTTGGACTCCACATAGTGTCACAAATTTCTAATAATTCAGCAGGAGTACATGATTCATCAGCTGAGCCCACATTTTTTTCACAACTAGCATCAACATTAGGAAAAATAAATGAGGTCAGAATAACTCCAAAAATTATCAAAAACCTAGTTCTCATTTTCTAATTCTCCAGTAGTAAAAGATTGAGGTATTATAGGGTAAGCAGGTCTGACAGTAAGATTCACATTTTCTCCAACAATACTTCGGATAAATTTAACATATTTTGGAGCAGATTCTTCATCAAATACTTCATGATGTATTCCAAACTCTAAAGCGTCTCGATGATAATCATATCCTCTATAATGGGATGGCAATAATTCCCACATATGTTCAGAACCGTATTTTTCTTGAGTATCAAATTGGAAATCTCGAAATAGTTGTCTTTTCTCCATTGCATACAAACGTAGTATTTCATCATATGCAGGAACTAATCCTTCATCTTTGAATGTAAACAGGATGTTAGTTTCCCAATCACAGTGTCTTTGGATTAGGGGATTTTCAGGATACCAGACGCATAGTCTTTCTTGGGTTATCTCTTCAGCAGGCATTCCAAGTCGAAGTTTGATTGCTCCTCTTTTGATTAATTCTCCTGCAATTTCACTTGTAACACAAATGGGTTGTAAATCTAGTTTCCATTCTAGCTGTAATGATTCGTTGCATTTGATTAAATTGATTGGTACTCCATCTTTGACTTGTTTTAGGGGCGGAGGAAATTTTTGTGAATCTGAATAATCTGTATTGGCAATATTTACTCCTCCATGGTTTTGCCTGACTACAAATTCTTGCTTAGTGAATGCATCAACAAATTCTACTTCAAGATAATATTTTCCAGATTCGTTAATGATTATGGGTTTATTTTCTTTGTATCCAATTTTGGTTTGTACTGGATTTGGAACAGAATCAGGATCACAGGATATTTCTTCACCCCAACCCAAAATGAAATTTCCATTCTCATCGGTTATTTTTGCATTGTAGGAATTACAATCAGCATTTATCGCCTTTTCTAAAATAAATTGTATTGGTACTCCAACTGTATGGGCATATGAAAAATCAATGAATTTGAGGGTTGATTCTTCGGATATTATTTGAGGAACAGCTAGAGCAGTTGGAATAATTATAATCAGTAAAAACAAGAGAATCACAAAATACTTCATACTGTATGAAACTCGTTACTAATCCTTGAAAAGTTCTTCTAATCTATTGCTAGTCCGATTTGTGACATTTCTAGGGCTCTGTCTATAACTCCCGCGCCATATGCGGTAAAGCTAATTTGAACCCAAATTGTAGTCACATCATAATTGACATAAAATAAAAGATTTGATGTGAACAAAATATAGTATGTTTAACTGATTTGAAAAAACCCGATCCTATCGTACACTTTTTGTACGATTACAGGAAGAAATTACTTGATTATAGATATTTTAAAAATTTATAAAAAAATAGATTCGCAATATACTCAATTACAATGGAAATTCAATGTAAAATGTTGTTCCATTTTTGCCGTCACTTTCAACCCATATGCTACCATTCATAGATTCTATTATTCCCTTACATATTGATAATCCAAGCCCACTGCCCTGAAAATTTCTTGTTTCACTAGTATCAACTTGATAAAATTTACGAAACAGGCCTGATTGTTTTTCAGGTGGTATTCCAGTACCATTATCTGTAACAGAAAATAATATGACATAATTTTCTCTTCTTGCACTAACCGATATCTTTCCATTGTGTTCAGGAACAAATTTTATTGCGTTTTCAATGATATTATCAAATACTTGACGTAACCTATGTTCATCTAAATTAAGTGTTGTTTCTTCAATTGTTGAATTAATTTCAAAGTTTATTCCTTTTTCACTCAATATGTTTTTGTAACTGGATTCAATTTTTATCAAAAATTCACGTATTGAAAAATCTTTGTTTGTAAATGTCATTTTATTTATGTCTAGTTTTCTTGCATCCAAAATATCTCGAATTAATTTTTCCAGTCTCTTTGCATTTCTTGAAATTGTTTCAACAGCTTCTAGCTGATCTTTGTTGAGATTACCAATCATATCTTTTTTGGAGAGCATTTTACAATACCCGATTATTGGTACAAGTGGTGTTTTTAGTTCATGTGAGATCATTGCAGAGAATTCATCTTTGTGTAAAGACACCTGTTCTAATTCGATTAATAGTCTACTATTTTTTTGGGTCATTGTATATGCAAAATAGCCTGAAACTGCAAGAATTATGCTAAATATCACCACCATGGATACAACAAGTCCCTGAGTAACAATTGCAGAGAAAAACAAATCCTGCTGTGGCTGCACAATTATCATACCCCAATTAACAGATCCTACTCTGATTGGACTGTATGATATTATCAGACCGTTTTCAAGTATTGTGTTTTTTTGACCAGATATTGCATGATCTATGTATGAATTGAAAAAAGATTCATCATAATTTTGTGTTGAAGATGTGTCTAGTATTTTTTTCTTGTATTGGTCATAAAAGATAACTTGTAAGTTATTTTGGGATATTAAATTGGAAATTGTGTCTTGAAGGAATTGTAACTTTAACGAACCTCCCCAGATGCCAATCAATGTATTTGCATCGTCATATACAGGTGTCCTGATTGCAACCACGTTTCGTTTAAGGGTTGTAGAGTTGTATACGTCGCTTACATATGTTGATTTTGTATCCATTACTCCCTTGTACCAATCTCTATCTGCAAAGTTCAATCGTGTTACATTTAGCTGATCTGAATATGGTTCCATTATGTAAAAGTCACCGTTTGGCATATGAAATGTTATAAACTCAAATTCAGGATAAGTTTTGAGAATTTGATTAGCAAGTTCTCTTTTCTTTAGATCATAGGTATCAGGAATTCCCTTGTATTCCTCAGATATGTGATTTGAATATTCAGTGTTTTTCACGATTGGTAAATTTCGAGTTACTTCAATTACATTGATGTCGCTTTTTATCTGAGTTTCAATATTTTTTATTGATAGTGCAGCTTGATTGGAGAATCTAGAAACGGCGTTTGATTTTTGGAGTTCTATTATTTGCGTTCCAAAATAAAATGCAGTAATCAATATTGCAATCTCAATTATAATAAGAACAAAAATTATGGGTGGAATTTTCATTTTCAATGTATCATGAATTGACTAATAGATAAAAACGATCATTGTTGTAAAATTGATGTTAAGTTAAATATATAATATTTCACGATATTTCATAAATACTTATATTCGTACTTACAATATTAAGTTATGAAAATTTTACTTATAGATGACAATAAAGATATAACAGAACTGCTTTCAAAATATTTAAGACTAAGTAACCATGAATGTCACACGTCAAATGATGCCAGAAATGGATTAAACATGATTGAGAACCAACATTATGACGCAGTATTATTGGATTTGGCAATGCCTAATTTTTCTGGAATTGACGTGATCAATGCACTAGTTGAAAAAAATACAATACACAATCAAAAAATTATTATTTTTACTGCATCATCAAAACCAAATAATGATTTTACAGAACTAATTAAAATGGGAGTACATTCATGTCTTACCAAGCCTATAGATCCTGATGAATTAGTATCATATATTGAGAATATTGAGATTAAAAACTCTTGAGCATGTTCATAATCAGGTTATATGTTGAGAAGGTATTACCAAAAAAGCTATTTTTATCAAACATAGAACCAAAATCTAAAATTATTTACACAAATAACAACCAGATAAAGATTGCAATTGTAGTGAATTTTTGAGGGGTATCTATGACTGATGATACCAAAGATCAATTAGAAGACAAGATTAAAGATCTAGAACAAGAAAAAGCAATTCTAAAAGAAATTAACAATATTATCGAAAGAAAATCAAAAATTTCTCTAAAAGAAAAAGAACACCTAAAAAAAGAACTAAATACATTAAATCACAATACTAGAGAACTTGAACAAACAAAAAAAATTCTAGAAAAATCGATTATGAAAGAAGAACAAAAAAATGCAAAACTAACAAAAAGAAACATATCCATAATCATTGGCGCAGTAATGATCACTTCCATAGTTTCTCTTGGTTACTCTTTGCTTGTGGCAGATTTGATAGGAAGTGAGTACCGCATGACAAATCTTGGTGATGTGAGATCTGGTTATGTGATACAGAATCTTAGAGGCGATACAATAGATACGTGGCTTTCATGGAGACTAGTTGATGGAGCCACAATAGATGTTAATCTGATCGATGGCATAAAGTACCCTGATAAAGTGGAAATTGTAAGAACCGTACTTCTTTCAGAAGAATCAATTGAAATTGACAATTCGTTACTGCATAAAGGGGTCAAAGGTACTACATCCACATATTATATTGGCTGGGCAGGAGCACTTGGGAGCATAAACAATCCTACTGAATTTCATATTCCTAAAAAATTCAACTTGATAGAATCAATCAAAGGAGAAGGAGACATTACAATAAAACTAACCTCTCAGCGAAATGGTGATGGGTATTCTGGATATACTAAATCAATTGCAGATGACACACAAAATCAGATACTGAAATCAGAGATCACAATATTTGAAGTAGACAAGTTATCAAATGCCCAGTTTGAAACCATATTGAGACATGAGCTTGGGCATGCTTTAGGATTGGCACACTCTACTGCACCTGAAGACTTGATGCATCCCAAAATTGAAACAGATTACCCATACATCTCTAGCTGCGATATTGATGCCATAACATTACTGTATGATGGTGGGGAAAAAAGCGAAGTTACATGTGACATATGATTGGGATATAGATTGGTGGAATGTTTTTCATATGTTATTAACTATGCTCAAATTTTATTAAGTCACATTACATACAAAAAGAGTTGAATGAGCAGGAATTTGATGAGCTTGTAGACAGAATATTTTCAATAGATAAAAAAATACGTTTTGTAGGAATTGTGGACGATAAAGTCAGTCACTATAAAATGAAACAAGGTACGACATCTTACCTCACTAAAGAAGAAACAGAAGAAGCTTTGACAGATGCAATGAAAAGATGGGAAATTAGAAAAAAATATGTTTCAAAACTTGGTGATCCATTTTATGCAATGGCCATGTATGAAAAAACAAAAAGATTCACACTTCCGATAAAAGATGGATTGGTTTGCATAAGTACTGAGATCGACATAGATAATGATGACATGATCAGCCGAGCATTAAATGAAATACAAAAACACTTTCACAGGTGATAGGTATACGTAAAATACTCAAAATTATTCTAGATTTGGGTTTAAGTTTCCAATGGACAACATGATGCACTAGAGAAACAATAACTTCCAGTCAACAATTCTTGGCATATAGGATTTCATCTATTTCTATCTCCATTTAATAGACAAATTCTCACGAGGTCATTTTTGTACCCAAAAAAGGTTCAAATCCAATAATTTTAGAAGTATACTATCGTTAACCAATTAAATCATAATTTTACATTGATTGTTTCATCAATGAATATGAAAATAATACGATATGCAATTTTCACAAAGTCTAATTCTAGGATTTCTTATAATTACTGCAATATCAGGAGTCATTGGAGTAATTTCACTATATCAGTTTGTTACAATTATAGATTCACTCAAAACTACAGTACCAGAATCAATTGATGATTTTAAAACTAAAGCGTCGATTTTAGAAAGTGATAGACTGATAATATATTATGACGAAGTTTTAACACAGTCCGCAAGGAATTATGCTTTTACTCATGATGAAAAATGGAAATTAAGATATTTTCAAATTGAACCAATGTTAGATAAACTAATCAAAGAGCCATATGGAAATGCAAACAACAGTATTTTTTTGGAATTAAATGAAATAAATATTCAACTTGTCAACATGGAAAAAGAGGCAATACAATTAACAGATGAAGGAAAATACGAACAAGCCATATCAATTTTGGAAAGCGATGAGTATACCGAGCAAAAATCACTATACATTGATTCATTAAAGCTTCATGCAGAAAATAACAATTTAGAATATGACGATGGTATAAAATCACTAGAAAATACATCATTGTTACTTTCTTCAAACATAGATAGAGTGACAAAAGAAGGTACGATAGTATTAGAGATTATTTTTCCAATTTTGGTGTTTCTGTCTATTTTTCTAGGGATATTTTTTTCAAAAAGACTAGCAACGCCGATAAATGATTTAAAAAAATCGGTAAAACAGATTGCCGCAGGGAATTTTGATGTAAACATTGCAGCGCATGGACCAGATGAGATCAAGGAATTGATACATGACTTTAAGACGATGGTAATAGAATTGAACAAGATTGACATCATGAAAAATGATTTTTCAGCCATGATCACACATGAGTTAAAAACACCACTAGTTCCAATAATCGGATATGTAGATTTACTTTTATCAAAACACTTTGGAGATTTGAATCAAAATCAAATAGATCGACTATTGAGAATAAAGAATAGCTGCATAAAGATGCAAAATCTAGTCACTGATATTCTAGACATTAATGGAATAGGGACAAATCAATTGAAATTCAATATGGAAATAAATGACATATCATTAATTGTCAAAGATGGCATAGAGCAATTAAAAGATGAATTTGATAAAAAGAAAATTACAATTGTAGAGTCATTGGAGAAAAATCTTATGTGTAATTGTGATAAAGATAGAATAAATCAGGTCATAATCAACGTACTAAGCAACGCAATTGATTTTTGTCCAAAGCAAGAAGGCAGAATTGAGGTAATAACAAATAGGATTAGAAACAACATTCACATTATTATCAAAGACAACGGAATAGGTATTTCAAAAGAAAACATAAACAAAATATTTGTAAAATATTACCAAGTAGACACCACATCAACTAGGGAACATGGAGGAACAGGCATAGGTTTGTCACTATCCAAACTTATTATAGAAAAACATAATGGCAAAATTTGGGCAGATTCAAATGGAATAGACAAAGGGTCAGAAATTCACATTCAGATACCTTCCATATGAGAATTTAATTTTCACGTCTATCTGCATCTTTTTTTTATTACCAAAATGGCAGACGAATTCCTGTGAAGTAGAATCAAATCTTTTTCTATCTACAAAAATGGTTCAAGCCTATACAGATTCGTACCAAAGTCTAGAACAATTTATGAACTTCCTGTGAATCTGTTAATTATATTATGAAATTTTTTATAATCTTGATAATTTTGATTGGATTTGTTGGAATTGCTTATGGCGATACAAACTGTGTCTCGATATGTATTCTTGAGTCGTCATGGGATGGAACCAAATATGTGAATCCAGGTGAGACATATTGGCTCAAAGTTCAAATTCAACCAAGTGAAAAATTACATATCAAAATTTTCTATTATGATGATTCCATAGTGCATGATAAGATTTACACTCCTAATGACGAGGGAATTGTTCTAGTAGAGTACACGAGTCCAAAAAATGAAGACTCGTTATCGTTTTATCGAGTTGCAATGATGGTAGAAAATAACCCATTAAATGTAGCAGGAACGATATTTAGAATTGGGGACACATACCCAACTGATCTAATTCGATTTTCGAGCGTTCCAAATTTACAGGATGCAACATCTGGAGATACCATTCAACTTTTTACTGAATCTAATAGGTGGGATAATCCAATTGAACCGTATTCAAAATTAACCCTTACTTTGATAAATCCACACGGTATTCAAGTTTTTCAAAAACAAGTTACCGCAAATGAGTTGGGTCAATTTACGGATTTATTTACCATCACTGAAAAAGGATTTTACAAATTAGTAGTAGAAGATCAAAAAAGAAGAAACGTACACATATTTCCGTTAAATCATGACACTAAAAAAATAATCACTGCTGAAGGAAAAGATTTTGAGATAACTTTTGGTCATCCTACTAGAGAAGGTATAGAGTTTTCAATTCATAATATGGTTTTTGACCAGCAAGGCAAATCATTGACTGCGTTTGTTGAGAATCCAGCTGAAGACAATGTTCGTTTTGATATAAAAATACCTCATGAATTTCTAGATGGCAACATGACTACAATAGTAGATGGAAATATTAGGACAGATATTGAACAAAAACACATCCTAGGTTATTCTTCAACTTTTTTCTTATTACCTGCTGGAAATCACACAGTTCAGATAATAGGCACATCTGCAATTCCAGAGTTTGAATCAATAGTATTGGTGATTTTAGCTGTTTCTATTCTACCAATTGTTCTTACAAGAAATAAATCTCTTTTAAAATAGAAAATGAAAACTAGACTTTTAGTTGTATGGTTAATTGTAATGGGTTTTGTAGTGCCAATACATGCACAGGATCAACTTTTGACACAAAATCCTGATGAGCCAAATCTGTTTGGATACTTTGTTTTAGCAATGTCGATTGTAATTGTAAGTTCTTTTATAATATTAAAATTCAAGAAATGGAAAAGAAAATGAGATCTAGATGCAAAACATTAGAAGAACTTATGAACTTGTGATTTTTGAAATCATATGTGAATCAATGCAAGAATATCTGTAAGAAATACTCACATGGAAGTAAGAGTACCATATACCAAGATGGAGGTAGTTTTTGTAGAAATTGTGACTATTATTTTGAAGAATGGATTATCAGATGTCCATGTTGTAATACACTGGTGAGACATTCTACTAGAAACAAAAAAGATCAGGACGTGTTACCGAGAATATGAAATATCTTGCAATATTTGCAATTATCTTTACATTATTTCTAATTCCTACAAGTTATTCAATGCTTGAAGGTTCAAAGGCTGTTGAGATTGTTACATTTGGATTGTTTGATACAGAGGAAGGTGGAAATTTGGTTGATCAGCTGTATGTAGGTGAAAAATATTGGTTCTATATTGAATACAAAAACGCATTAGACATACCCCAAGATATTAAATTATTTTTGCAAATGATTGACAAAAATAAACCTGAGAATAATATTCTGAAAAAAATTGAAGGAAATTCAATTTTAGAACCATCTACTGGAATATTTAATGGGATGGAAGATGGTTTTACATGGACTCCCGAATATCCAGGTCAGTTTAAAATAACTGCAACATTTACTGCTCTTGATAACCCTCTGATTGAAGTCATTACTCACCAGTATGACTTTGTTGTAATGGATAGACCCTCATTAAAACAGCAAATTAAAGACGCCATTCCACTTGATGATATAATCTGTAAAATTTCAACTCACTATTTGGTTAAACGAAATAATGACAAATTAGCTTGTATTGATTTGAACACTGCAAAAAAACTAGACTTGAAACCAATTGACTCCAATGTGATGTTTTTGGATTCGGATATGAAAGAATCTCTGTCAGTGCGTTACAAAAACCAACCTGAAGTTGTGGCATTTTATGCAACATATCCTGATACAATAGAAGAGGTAAGAGATGATCATATCTCCTATGTTGCAGGAAGTGATGATGGATTTAAAGTTCGAATGAAGTTATTTTTTGATGATAAACACAATCTTGATCATATTGAGTTTCACTGTTATTATCAAAAAATTCACCAGTTAGAACTTGCACAAGAGGATCTAGCAACAAAATTAGAAAAATACAATTGTAAAGAATACGCCGAGTCAAAAAATGAAAACTAGATACAAAATAATATTAATTGCAATTGTACTTTTAGTAATTATAATACTTGCACTGATATCTAACAGATATGTTGAATTAAATAATGAATCTGGTGGTCGTTTTAACTATCAGGATACTGTGCAAATAATCGATGACACCTATCTTGGTAAAAATATTTCACAATGGCAAAAGGAAAGCAATGATAGTTTAATGTCATACCATGCCATACATGGAGATTCATTTTTTGTAAATCTCGGAGCCCTTGTTATTAAAAATGAAATGATTCATCACCTAGAAAAACACAACATCCACCTCACAAATTCTGATTTTAAAGTCCATAGTGGGATGATGTTAACTTCGTTGCCTCCACATGTAGGCTTTGAGGCATTTGTCAATAGTACTGATGGCAATACATATCGATTATCGGGTATGACTATGAGGGCAACAGTAAATGAGCCTATACACATAACTAAATTACAATTCTTTGATACAAGTAAAGAACTACCACTAGAATCAATATTGAGTCAAAACAACACAATTATCATTTATGGAAGAAATAATGAGCCTGAAGTAAATCCGAGAAATTTTCTTATTAGTGGAAACTCTGAGATTGCTGTTAATTTTCAAAACAATGCACTAGTGCCAATTAGAATTCAAGGTGATGGTGACTGGCAAAATCCAAACTGGTATGGTCCAACAGTTTTACCTCTAACTACTGCAACGATGAATTTTGAAAATTATGGTGTTTATGAGTGGCACTCTCGAACATTACCAGTTCCTGGAAGTATAGCATCTGATCATATGGGTGGCGGTGTAATCCATATCATACCTGATGATATGGGTAAACTAACTTTTCAAGACAAGGAAAACATTGGAATTGCCATTTTACAAAACTCTGAAATACCTTGGGGTGGTATGTGGTCAAACAATGATGGAATTATGATTGACTTTAACAGAGCAATATTTGATGCACTGCCAAATGCAAGAGAGTATTACAAAGCAAGGGCTGAACAACTAATACCATTTGACATCCCAATAATCATTGAAAAACCCTGAATGAAAAAATGGTTATTTAGACATTGGAAAACATTATCATTAATTCTTGGATTTTGGATAGGACTGTACCTGTTTTTTTGCAACTACCGTTATGATGTAAAGAAAAGAAATGATTTTACCCTTGATGTCGAGAACAAAATGCTAGAACACTTTATGAATCTCTTACCGCTTCTGAAAAGTAGATATGAAATACGTCTTCATTTTATTATTGCTAGGCAGTATTGCACTCGTTTCTACAAATGATGCTCAAGCAAATGAACAAGAATGCATTCCAGTTGAAATATCGTATACTGTAATTGATGATGTTTTAATTCAATTTTGTAAAGTAAGTGATTCAAACATTCTCATGGGTACCACAACCACATCAAGTGAGGGTACAGCATCGATTCAGGTTCCAAGAAAAATCATTGATGCATTATTGGGAAACTGTGAGTCTGATACACTTCTTATGTTAATCAACAATGTTGAGCCAAATGCCAATGTAACTGACACTTCTACTCACCGCATTATTGATGTAAATTTACCAAAGGGAGCAGTAAAACTAGAAATTATAGGATCTAGTCAACTAGTATACCCACTCCCAACACAGTATTGTGGTTCTTCTCATGGATATGAGTCAAAGTTTGCACCGCCGCTAAAACAGATCCAATCAGGTGTTCCATTTTCAAACATAGCATGCAATGACACAAAGACTAGAATTTTCAAATATAGTGCCATGAGTGTGTCTTGTGTAAATCCAGACACGGTTTCAAAATTAATTCAAAGAGGATGGACAAAAATTATTCCAATAGAATCCGAAATTAAAAGTTCTTCATCTTTTCTTGTAACTCATAACAACTCAAAATATCCTACATGGTATTCAATATACGGAGCAGTCATAAATTCAATTCAAAAAGAAAAAGATGCAGGATATTTGAATATTAAATTAAAATCATCTCATGACGGTCATCTTTTCATTATTGTCTCAAAAGAGATAATTGGTGAAAAAAAACTTGGATGGGATGGTGATTTTATAGTGTTAGTAGATGGATTGGAAGTTGCTTTTAGAAATGACAGGCCTAGCATTTCATCTAATACTCTGGTAATTCCAATTACTGCAATGTCTAAACTGGTACAAATAATTCCAATGTACCCAATATCTGGTTAGAAAATGAAAACTAGACTTTTTATGATATTTGGTTTTTTGTTATTGGGTTCATTTATTCCTAATAATGCATATGCTTGTTCTTGTAATGTATATCCTGACTATTTACGAACTTTAATAGAATCAAGTTCTGCATTTCAGGGAACTGTTACAAAAATCATACAAAACGATATCTATGAAGAAGTTTATTTTGACATCACTTTTCCACAAAAAGGAATCTCGTCTACTAATGAATACATGATTAAACAGACTAAGCTTAGTAGTTGTGCAGTAAATTACAATGTTGGTGAAACCTATCAGGTCTTTACGTACAATGGAGAAGGAATACGTGGGATGACTAATATGTGCAGTACAAAACAAATCACTGGTTTTAGCGAATATTCCCATGAAGATGAGAATGGTCTAGTAGAACATTACAGAGAAAATTATAATATTTTAACTCAATATGACCTAGGAACTATAATTATTTCAATATCTGTTGTCATAATAATTCCAAGTATTGTTGTTTGGAGAAAAAGAAAATGAAAACTAGATACTTGTTCCTAATCGTGTTATTTATTGGCATATCTATCTCCGTAACTTCAAATCAATTTGTAGATGCAAGATCAATAGCGCCTTTTTCATTTAACTTGGCAGATGAAATAATGTATGATGGAATTTTATTTTATGTTGATGAGGCAAAGACACACTTTGAGGTAAGCAATGGGAAAACTTCTACATTCCCTCTGATAATATCTTCAAGAGTATCTGATGGGACAATAGTTGATTTTCATGCAACAGTAAATAATGACCAGATGGGAAAAATCGTATTTCCTCCAGGAGTGAATATTCAACTTGAACCAAACCAAATTACTCTCAATGGGAAAGACCATATTCTCAATGTCACTGTGCATGTTTCAAAAAATGCTCCATCAAGCAAGTATGATGTAAACCTTGTAGGTGTCTGGCATGAAGAAGGTAAAATTCCTAACTTTATGGGAACATCATTTTTACTTCATATTGGAAGTGATGAAACATCATATGAAATAATTGGACTAGATTACAGGAATAATCCTAACGTTCCATTGTTAATTTCAGTTGAAAAGTCTGGTTATGACATGTGCGATTCTTGGACTGCGAAGATTATTGATGTTTTGCATAATTCAACTGTATGGGAAAAAGATTATTCTAAGGGATGTGTTATGGTGGAACCTACTATACTACACAAGTTTGAGTATGAAATAACTAACAAGAATAATCCTTTAATTATTTCAGAAATTGGAGATTATGTATTTCAAATAATTATTGGTGATACATATCTTGAAAAAGACTTTATCGTTAGAAATAATTTTAGTGGAGGCACATTGGATAAAATAATTTATCCTGTACCGTGGGAAACTAGATCTCCATTAAAACAATTCAAAGACGGAATTAATCCCAAAGTAATTCACTGTAATGATGAATTAGTTCTTATTCAAAAATATGATGAAACTCCTGCATGTGTACTATCCGAATCGGTTCCAAAACTAATACAAAGAAATTGGATAAAGATAGAAAATATGACATCAGAAAGCTCAAGACTTTGTTATGATGTTCCTGATGGAGGATTATGTAAAGCCTCAATTGAGAAATATTATTTTGATTGGGAGTCAAAATCCTGCAAATCTTTTACATGGGGAGGCTGTGGAGGAACAGTGCCTTTTGACACTATGAAATTATGTCAAAATCTATGCAATTAGGAGCAATAGAAAATGAAGACAGTTACAATCATGGTACTTACATCTGCCATTGTTCTACTTGGAGTAATATCAGGAGTTGTTATTTTGCAAAATAGCTATTACTCTCATGAACCTATAATTGGTCAAAATGACTTGGCCTGTTTTACTGTATGGAGAGTTCAACTAAACTCTGATGTCGATTATAAAACACTAGAGAAAATTTTACGAAATAAAATTGCGGAATTTGGTTTTGTATATGATATTGATCAAAGAGAAATTACACTTGAAAACATTGGAAAGAACCGTGTCAAAATTACAGTAGAAGGTACATGGTGGTCAGATCCAGATTTCAAAGAACCTGATCTTCGTAAATCTATCTTATCTATTGAGTCAGTGGAAAAAATTGAAGATTTTATTGGTGGTTCCAATGAAGGAGGATGTCATTGAAAATTAGATTATTTATTATAATTCCAATCATTATTGTGTCTGCAATACTTGTAGTATTTGCTTATGATTCTATGTCCCTTGATAACTTGTGTTACAATGATGGAGGAAAAAGAATCGGTGATACGTGCTACATTCCAATAATTACAAATTCTACAAAAGAAAACTTTGAATCTTTAGATATTTCTCAAATTAAATCAATGAAACCCGATAGTATGGAATTTTTCTACTATCCTAATAACAAAAATCATGACGCATATCAGCTGTTCATGCTAATTAGACTCCCAGAATGGATGGGAGGCGGTGCAAATGATGTCTCTGCATTTAGAGCATATAGTGCAAAATCACTTGATGATCCCTGTCTTGTAAAGTACTGGCCAGGGTATGACAGACAAATAATAGAGAATCCTTGTCAGGGAGGAATGTATAGGGTGATTGATGGTGCATTACTTTCTGCAGGAACTCCTTTATCTGTCAAATTGACTGCATTGCCTCATCTTGATCTAACCATTGATGAGAATGGATTTCTGTATGTAGAGCCGCCTAAATTCACAAAGACAGACAATGGCGTGATTGGATATGGCAGAGAGATAACCCAAGAGGAATTTGATAAAGGAACAATCTTGGAAAATACAATGCGCCAAAAATTTCAAGACAAAATAAATAATTTCTATTTCCCAGAAACACTTTCTACTGGACACAAACTACAGTCATTAGACTATAGGGGTTCTGGAAAGATTGCATTTTACCTAAAAGATGACAGATATGAGAAGATGATCACAATATCCACTGCATTTTGTGACTGCTCAAAAACATACAACCAAGTTCTTGAATCTGATGTAAAATTTCATTATGGTGAATTTTGGAGGATAAATAATGTCGACATTTATGCAAATCCTACAATAGTTGATGCAATAAAAAATACTAGAACATCTTATTCATTTACATTTTACAAAGATGGATTCAAAGTAGTTTTTTCTACGTCGTTGCCTTTAGAAGATGGTATGAGACTAGTTTTGGATAATTATTTTCCAGAATATGAATATGATGACATATTTTTGATTTTAAAGAACTAATATGAAAACTAGACCATTGACAATAATCGGAGTTAGTTTGCTTGTATTTGGATTAGCAAATGTTTTTCGATACATACCAATATCGATAATATTCATAAGCCAACCATTTCCATTTGAGCATCTTCAAAATGTGATTCCAACTGAGTCTGGAACTCATTTTGAAGTGGGTTATCTTCCAATCGATGAAGCCATAAATGATCCATACTGGTTATTTTGGTCATTGACTCTTTATGTTGGAATAGGAATTGTTACTTTTGTAATATGGAAAAATACAAAATCAGTACCAGATGATTTTGTCAGTAAATGAACATTCACAAAACAGATCCTGCAAAAAAAGATACGGATAGTAATGGAATGTTATATTGGTGATGAGATCAAATTTGGGTTAAATTATAAAAGATTTATCTTATTTTTTTATTTCATCTAACATTGAGGCCACTATCTTATCATTTTCGACTTCAATTTCTGTGCTTATACACAATACACCGTTATTGATTGGAAATGTGAATCTTTTTATTTTTTCAAACATTGCCATGGCATAAAATGGATCTCCGATGTACGGTTGTAATTCAATTCTATACTGCCATCTTTTTACAGCATCATTAAGGGATTTTTCAGTAATCTCTTTATCCATATAGGATTTTACTCCAGATTTCATCAGATAATGCATTTTCTCATTTTGAATCATTCCTACAAATCGGATATTTTTGTCAATAGAAAATATTTTTTCGGCAAACTCGTCAAATTCAATTTTATTCACATATGATAATATGAAATGTTTCAAATAAGGATACTGCTACCTTTAGGCTCATGTTTTAAGATCATTTGTCTAGTCCAGAAAAGTCAGACCAACTCTTCTCATACAAATTCTCCAAGATATTATCTAGATTCTTAAGGTGTCTACTAGGACCTACATGAAGCTGTTTTTTTGTTTTAAGATCCTTTTTTTCTATTTCGTGTTCTTTTTTTCGTTTTTCTACACCGGCCCACCATTCGGCAAAACAAGTCTTACCTATCATCTCAGGAGATACAGTTAGCTTGTATTGTGTGCCATATCCCCCACGACCCTTAGAGCTGGTGTTTGATACTGCAATTCCAGAGTTTGCAATATCCACCAGGATCTCAGATACACGCCTATATCCAAGTGGCTTTTCATCCTTGTTTAGAATCATGCCATACTGCTTGAAGATACTAGATGTTGCATGCCAATCATTATCAGACAAAAAAGTAATTCTAGCAAGGGCAGATGCTACTAGCTTAAAGTGAAAAGAACCAGTAGATAAAATCTGCTGGACTCTATCTTTTTGCAGATGTAATGAAGCACTATCAATGTGAATGACTGACAGTGGTTCGTTTTTCAGACTAGCGATTTCGGCTCCTACTCGAAGCAAATCAATTGCTCTTCGTGCATCTCCGTGTTCTGATGAGCTAATCTTTGCACAATACTCCAAGACAGCATTATCAACGGGTTTTGCAAATGAGTTTTTTGCACGATCTTGCAAAATTGACAATACATCTTTTTTAGAATATGCCTCAAAGAATATCTCAGAAGAACCAATTCTTGAACGGACTCGCTCATCAAGATCATACTCTGATAGTACGTTGTTAGTTATCCCAATTATACACAACAAATGATTTTTTTCTTTAAGTTTTTCTTCTAGTATAATTAGCTTGTATACAAAATCAGATGGGCGTCCTCTTTTGTCATAAAACAAGACATCTAGCTCATCTAATACCAAAACAAAAAGATTCTTTTTTGTACCATCTAGAGTTTCTGAGATTGTTTTTCCAATCTCATCCACTGCAAGATTTATTCCTTGAGCACTCTTGAGGTTTTGCTTTCCAAGCTCAGCTAAAATAAGATTAGCACATCCAAATACCGTCTTTGCTCGTCTAAGATTTACAAAACAAAATTCAATATCATCTATATTTTGGCATACATATCTTACAACAGTAGATTTTCCACATCCGCTTCTGCCATACACTGAAACATATGGAACTACAAATCCCTGGCGATGACTCAAAAGTATACGCACTAGTTCTTTTGCCTTGTCCTGACGTCCTATTATTTTTGGAGGAAAAGAGAGGGTCTCAAGATTTGCTTTTTTTGAAAAGATCGAGTTTTCCTTTTCTATTTCAGAGATCATTTTTTGAATGTCTTTTTTCTCCATCGGTATGATAATATCTCCACTAGAAACGCATATAAAAATATCATAAATTACATACCTAAAAATATACACGAATCAAAAAACTCAGGTAAATTGATATACACTTAGAATAGAGTTTTTGTCAAAGTCCGCAATTTTAACTGATGAAAAATGAAATGGAAAACACTACAACATAACGGGATATTATTTCCTCCTGCCTACGAAGCGCATGGAATTAAGATAAAGATCAAAGGAGAGAATGTAGACCTTAATCTCAATCAAGAGGAGATGGTATACCAGTGGGCAAAAAAGAAAGACACTCCATATGCCCAAGACAAAGTTTTTCAGAAAAACTTTACAGAAGATTTTGCTAAAACATTACCAGCAAAATTCAAAAATATTTCATATCAAGATATTGACTTTTCTCATGCTTACAAAATAGTCGACAAAGAAAAAGATCTCAGAGAGATGATGACAAAAGAAGAAAAGAAAGCCCTAGCCCTTAAACGAAAAGAATTACGAGAAAAACTTGTTCAAAAGTATGGCAAAGCAATCATGGATGGAAAAGAGGTCGATGTTGCAAATTACATGGCAGAACCTCCAGGAATTTTTATCGGTAGAGGAGATCATCCACTAAGAGGAAGATGGAAGCCAAGAGTCACTGCTAAAGATGTAACGCTAAATCTTGGCAAAGATGCCAAAGTTCCAGAAGGAAACTGGGGCAAAATTGTTCACGATAACGATTCGATGTGGCTAGCGGGATGGACAGATTATCTAACTGAAAAAAGAAAGTATGTCTGGCTTGCAGATACAGCAGGACTAAAACAAGATAGAGACAAAGCAAAATACGAAAAAGCTGTAAAGTTATCCAAAGAAATTGAGAAAATAAAAGAAAGGATAGTAAAAGACATGAAGAGTAAAGATCCAAAAATTAGCAGGATTTCAACTGTATGTTATCTGATTTATAGAACTGCAATGAGAGTAGGCGACGAAAAAGATCCTGATGAGGCAGATACAGTTGGTGCTACTACATTAAGAAAAGAACACATCAACATTACAGAAAATACAATCGAGTTTGATTTTCTGGGAAAAGATAGTGTAAGATGGCAAGAAACAGTCAAAGCAGAAGGCAACGATAAGCAATTCCAAGAAAATCTAAAAAAACTAATTCAAAATAAAAAACCAAAAGATGAGATTTTTGAAGATATAACTTCAAGACATGTAAATGCATATTATTCTAGCATAGTAAGTGGACTAACTGCCAAGGTTTTCAGAACCTATCTTGCAACTACAATGGTAAAAAATTATCTAAAAGAGCATGGCAATGTAAAAGGAAAAACACCTAATGAAAAACTGTATCATGCAAAATTAGCAAATTTGGAAGCAGCTATAATGTGCAATCATAAAAGAACCATACCAAAAACCTATGAAGACGCACTTCAAAAGAAAAGAGACACACTAAAAAATATAGCAAAAGATCAACCATGGAAGAAAACTATGGATGCATTAAAGAAAGCAGAAGAGATAGAAGCAAAAACTGATGCTCAAAAAAAGAACAAGGCAAAAAAAATTAAAACACTAAATGAACAAATAAAAAAACAGAAAGAAAAACACAATGAACGAGCAGAAAAACTACAATTACAAATTGACTTGTCAGAGAAAACTAAAGATTACAATCTTGGGACATCATTAAGAAACTACATAGATCCACGTATCTTCAAAGCTTGGACCAACGAAGTAGGCGTAGAATGGGAGAAATTATACACTGCAGCATTACAAAAAAAATTCCTTTGGGTACAAAATGAAAAAGTATCATGGTCTGAATTATCTAAAAATTAAGAATTTGTTTAAAAATCATCAATAGATATTTAACATGACATACGTAGCATTTAATTTCTCAAATTATTTGAAATACTTTATGCCGGGGTAGCTCAGCCTGGTTAGAGTGCCAGTTGATTGGTAAACTCTACCGGTTCTTCCAAAAAAGGCAATACTCATAATCTGGAGGTCGTGGGTTCGAAACCCATCCCCGGCACACATAATTTCATGTAATCAAATTGGATTGATCTTACCGATTACAATATCAGGATTATAATTAGAAATAACAATTTTAGAAATAATTTCAATAAATGTTGCTCAAAATCTTATTAATAAGAAACAGGTAGTATAGGTGAAAATAATGGCTAAAATAAAAGTACGATCAGGAAGAGGTACAAGAATTGTTGAAGTCGATGATTCTTCAAATTGGGCAGGTTCTGAATTCAAAAAAATTCAAGAAGCAAAAAAAGCAGAATCAAAAGACAAGTATGTTTCCGTAGGACGTGGAACTGGCAAGATAAAATTTAGCGACATTCCATCTACTGAATCCAAGTCAACAAAAGGCATGTGGGTTAGTTCAGGAAGAGGAACTAAGAAAAGAAAACTCGACGATTAGAGAAAATCCATTCGCCTCGAAAAATACGTTTGCGTGTATAGCATTAGCTAAATTAAAAATAGAAAAAAGTAAGGCGTTGTAATTATTTGAATGAACGTACCTTACGAATTACTTTGTTATGATCAAATGAAGCAGTGGTAGTTACATACACAATATGATCTTTGCCAGCAGGAATTACTATCCTCTTGACTTTATCATATTCTGCAACTACGTATTTACATGGTCCAAGTGATTTCAACAATTTTTTTCTTTGTTTCCAGTCATATGCTGCAGCCTTTAATGATGCCAAACTTTGTTTCTTTGAAACCAAAATCCGTACTTTCTTTGAACGAGCAGAAAATACCAATTTGCCTTTCAGATCACACAAACTGACAATTCTGACAGATGGACTGATCTTCAAAATTTTTTCAACTGCTTGTTGAATTTCCATAATTATAAGAAAACTTTCTAGGTGATAAAATTTTCTATAAAAATTTTAAATAGCAATCTTTAGTAACAAATTGGCTCATTTTTGAACAAATAGAATAATAATAGAATCAAAAAGTATCATTTGAAAGTAGATAATATTGAAATTAATTTGTATGCATTGCAGTAAACCATTTGAAGGTGAAAATACAAAATTTTGCTCTCAGGGTTGTAGAGATTCTCAAATAGTTGCTCTAGAGAGAAAAATACGAGAGATTGTAGACAATGATACTAGTCATACCAAAAAATTTAGTCGAGGGTACTAGAATAGCCACGTTCAACTAATTTTGCAATACTTTCAGATTTAACACATACAGGATGAAATGAATTAATCTTAAAAATTAATTCTAAGCCTTCCTTACATGAAACATTTTTAGGCAGAATTCCCGATTGGAGTTGTTTTAGAGGTGAAAGAGAAACATCTCCTTTTTCTACATTAAATTCTAATGGAACAATTCGTAAAATCCTATCATCATTATGTGTTGGTGTTCCTCTCCCATCTTGATTACTAGTTAGAACATACAAATATCCATCTGGACTCATATTCACACTACGTAAACGACCAAACTCTCCATCAAATAATGCATTACTACTAATGACTAAATTATTTTCTAAATCTAAATCCAACATTCTCAAATGATTTCCACGTAATGTTGCGATAAAGTATTTTCCATACCATTCAGAAATTTTATCAGAATTATAAAATACTGAACCAGATGGAGCCCATGTATCATCACCAGTATGTAAAATTGGATTTATGAGATCCACGCTTGTCTCATCACCTACAATATTTGGCCAACCATAATTTTTACCGGGAAAGATTACATTAACCTCATCATGAGCATTTCCTCGTTCACCTGATGGACCATGTTCAGTTTCAACTAAAATTCTGCTTTCTGGATGCCAATCAATTCCTTGCGGATTTCTATGTCCTAAAGAATAGACCGGAGAATTTGGAAAGGGATTGTCTTCAGGAATGGTACCGTCAGAATTTATTCGTAAAATTTTTCCGGCTAAAGAATCTATATTCTGAGCCGCTTTAGAATTTGCGGCATCACCTGTTGTAATGTAGAGTTTTCCATCAGGACCAAACTTTATTCGTCCTCCATCGTGTATTTGACTTCCAGGAATTTTATCAAGTAAAATCGTTTCATTAGATAATTTATTATCAGATTCAACATAACGAACAACTCTGTTATAGATATCAAAAAAATCTGAATAACTATAATATAGATACAAATAATGATTTTCTTCAAAATTAGGGTCCAAAGCTAATCCAAGTAACCCTCCTTCAGAACCAGATACTTTTAATGAAATTATAGGTTCAAAAATTAGATTATTTTCAATTATTCTCAGATTACCAATTCTTTCTGTAAAGAAAATTCTACCATCAGGGGCAAAATCAATTTCCCAAGGTATTTTCAGGTTTTCTGCAACTGTTTCGACTTTAATACCAAGTTCTGGAAATTCTTGAGCAGATGAAAATGAAACAAAACCTATTGAAAAAATACCGAAAACAAAAAAGAAAATTTTAAGCACATGAATACTTTGATGTTATCAAATTAAAACATGATCTTGTATAAATTAAACAAAATGTATTTCAAATTTAAATTGTGGATTTAAAGACAATCAATAAATTAAAATAAAAAAACTATTGGGGAGATAAATCAGCATTGCCAAAAAGAACCCCAAAAGCCTTACACCAGATCAAAACTTTACTATATTTTTCAAGATCTGTGTTTTCTGGTATGTCATAATTCTGGTTTCCATTATTTGCTTTGAGCTTACCAAGACTAACAAATTCAGAGGCTTTGTCATCTGTAGACAAATAGACATACAAATCAGGACCGTTAGTTGCTTTGAAATTTTCTAATCTTAGGACATTATTTCCATCATTTAATGGAATTGTTCTTGCCATTCCTTGTGCATCGTGTATTCCGTCACCTACACCAACAAATGTACCTGCATATGTTTGTATTTTCATATCTTCCATAATTGGTTCGCCCTTCATCATGGATTCATCTTTCATCATGGATTCATCTTTCATCATGGATTCATCTTTCATCATGGATTCATCTTTCATCATGGATTCATCTTTCATCATGGATTCATCTTTCATCATGGATTCATCTT
>NZ_JAILWF010000010.1 GCF_025699065.1 Nitrosarchaeum sp.
GAAAGCAGAAGAAAAAGCAGAAAAGAAGGCAGAGAAAGCAGAAGAAAAAGCAGAAAAGAAGGCAGAGAAAGCAGAAGAAAAAGCAGAAAAGAAGGCAGAGAAAGCAGAAGAAAAAGCAGAAAAGAAGTCATTTAAACAAATTATTGATGAATTAAAAGAAGAAAATCCGGGAAAATCTTTGACTAAAATACTAATCCAACTTAAAGAAGAAAATCCTGGAAAGTCATTGAAGGAAATTCAAGATATTCTAATTGAACACTATTCCTAGAAATTTATTAATAAAAAAATTATTTTTTATTGAATAATTGAAATTGGATTATCAAATTCTGTATCTAAAGAAATTCTTTGGCCATTTTGAAATGATGCAAACTCTTTATCAGAAACTATCACTAGTGGAATATTTGACAATGCACACCCACTTGCAACTGTAAGATCAGCTTTTTGACAAATCATTGCAATAGGGGCTGTATTATTTGATTTAATTGAATAGATTGTATACGCACCTACACTACTACCTACTCCTGATGGAAACACTAGAATTGAATTTTTAATTGATTTATTAAATAATTCATGATTTTTATCACTAATAATTCCTGTATTCTTATCTACTGTTCCTAAAAAATTAATTGGCATATTTGATTTTACTACGATTCCTTCAGCTTTACCTTTAACAAGAATTTTCAATTCGTTTCATCTTCAATTATTTGTGACAGTGATTTTAGATTTACATCTACACCATTTGAATTTTTTAGATAAAACGCTCCTTTGATACTATTTGTAGTTACAGCATCTATATCATTTTTGGTAATAAGTGGAGTTAAACATGTACAACAATCCGAAAGAATTTCACATCCTGCACGTTCTAATTCATTTGTATATCCTATCTTTCTTGCTTGCTCCTTGACAGTTCTTGGACAGAAAATCATGCATCTTTTTGTAAAGGATCTACCTTTTAACTTACCAACAAGATCAGATATTTCTTCTAAACCTAATTGAGGACTACCCAATGTAATTAAATCGCCTTTTTCAGATGTGTTTAACTCATCATGAATATTTTGCATTTCCTTTTCATCAAAATCCACTTTTTCACAATTAGCATCTCCATCTCCAAAAAGAAACTTGGCGCAAGTTCCAGAAGTTCCCATTCCTCCACACATTGCTTTACACTGTCTTTTATCCATCTCTCCAAGACCTGAAATATTTACAGAAGTATCTCCAACTTTTCCCGCAAAAAATCCAAGCATACCATATGTTAACTCGTTTGGATTTTTTACTTTCATTCTTATAGTAATATTAGGAGTATCATCTTTTCGTAGTGAAGAGTATGGACTTTTTCCTGTAATTGCACTAGCAAGTGCACTAAATGCACTTTCTTTGTTTGTCTTAAGATTGTCATATGAGTTTGCATGAATTGCAGCATTACTTTCTGCAAACGCTACTTGAGTTCCTTCTTTTGGAATATCAAAAATTTCATATGGAATACACGAAAAGGAAGGAGTAACACCCATTGTTTCATAAGAATTTTTAATTGATAATTGTTTTGAAATGAAATTTTTATCTAAATTGTAATTTTCAACATTGTCAATATCAAATCCCATAGGGTTCAAAGTTGTTTTTACTTTAACCCTTGCATTCTTACTTATGCTTGAGAGAAATTCCTCACCTGCATCTCCAATTGTATTGTAGTTGACTCCTGATAGATGTGCCCACTCTATTGGTACTAGTTTTTCTGCATCAACTGCTTCCCCTGTAGCTACTAAAATTCTATATGCCATTTGCATAATTTCACCTTGTTCACCTTTTAGAGCAGACTCTTCCTCTCGAGTTAATTCCACACGACATATTGATTATTACAGATATAATACTTGTACGTAGAATATTGTATGAACATGGAAAAAATTCTTCAGGGAATGATATCTACTATGAATTCTGTAAAACCACCAAGAATGACTGCTTTGCGAGAATTACATGAGGCCGAAACAGGAAATTTTAGTATTTTGATTGGAACAATATTGTCTGCACGAACAAAGGACGAAACTACCACTAAAGCAGTAAAGATGCTATTTTCAAAGTACAAAACTCCAAAGGATCTAGCTAATGCCAAAGTAAAAGATATTGAAAAAATAATTAAATCCATCGGATTTTATCATGTGAAATCCAAAAGAATCATCGAAGTCTCAAAAATTATAGATTCAAAGTATAATGGAGTAGTTCCTGATAACCTTGATGAATTAATCCAACTTCCTGGAGTAGGAAGAAAAACAGCAAACTGCGTATTAGTATATGCATTTGACAAACCTGCAATTCCTGTTGATATTCATGTACATAGAATATCTAATAGATTGGGATTAGTAAATACAAAATCTCCTGAGGAAACAGAACTAGAATTAATGAAAAAAATTCCAAAAAAATACTGGATTAAAATTAATGATACTTTTGTAATGTATGGACAAAATATATGCAAACCTATTAATCCAATGTGTAGCGTTTGTAAAATTAAAAAAAATTGTAGGTACTATAAAGAGAATAATATTTAAAAATAAAAGAAAAAGATTGGGTTTTAAAAATTCAATCTTATCCTACAGTGATTGTCCATTTTACAGACAAGCTATCTCCACTTGACACAGTAATTCCTGTATCAGAGTTTAGATCTTGTACTGAAAACATGCTAGCTGTTCCTAGGGATGAACATGCTCCATTTCCAGCTATTGCTGCATTAGGTCCATTAAAGATACCTGATTGCATAATTGGACCTGTTGCATTACCAGCACCAAAATTAAATGGTGCACTGCTTGTATCTAAGGTTACAATTGTTCCAGTTCCAGTAACTGCTGGTGTAAAACTAGGTACAACTCTTTTTCTTGCCATTTCGCCATCAACTGTAGTACTTGCACAACTACCTGCAGAAGTTGTTTCAAGTGCAGTTAATGTATTAACTGGTAAACCAGTTTCAGTTCGGTTTCCAATAGCAATGAATTGGAATTCATTATTTCCTCCTGGACATACAGTACTGGTAGAGTTTTCAAATACATGACGAGCAACACAATCTTTACCTCCAATTACTACGATATTATCGCCTTGAAGATACTGTTTGATTGCGCCTGATTCATCTAGCACTTTGTACTCAACATGACCTAACATGTCAAAACCTGCTTGTGTTTGTGGAGCAGCTGAAACCATCATTGAGGTTGCAGATACGCCACTTAGACTAATTGCTCCCAGGCCTATTCCGAATATGCCTGCAAACAACACGATCGTTTTTAATCTATTCATTAAGGTACCATGTGTTTAACTATATTATTAGTTGCTTGGCAAAAAATGCTCACTAGATGATCCAATTTGGTATATTTACGGTGTTTTGAGACCAATAGATTCAGATAACTCTATTGTGATATTTTTGCCAGTTTGAGGTACTTCAATAGGTTCTATTTCTTTATCATCTTCTGTTATTTGCTCATTATTGTTTGTTGATGATACTGTGATCCCAATACCAATTATGACAATTCCAACAATAATTCCAATGATGACAGATTTATTCACAAAAACATTATTTCATACATGTCTATAAACATGCCTAAAAATATAGCTTGATTTTTTATATTTCTTCGTAATTAATTCAGCAATGAAGTTTAACAAATTATTTTATTTTTTGATTATGTCATTGATAGTTTTACCAATTCTTCAAATCTATGCATCTACTGATCCAATACTTATTACATATTCTTCAAATATACAAAATGTAGTCTTTGATGGTAAATGGACAAACCAAATAGAGTGGAAGGCATCAAGTGATAACATGTTTTCATATGATAATGATGAAACAGTAATACATTTACGAACTGCTCATCATGAAAATTTTATCTATGTGTTTGTTGATCCAATCACTGATCATACCTTAGATTATAAAATGGATAAATCTATAATTTGTTTTGATGGAAAAAATAATAAAAATATGGTTCCAGATAAAGATGATTATTGTTTTTCAGTTCTACTTGGAGAAAAACAAGGAAAAATTCAACAAGGTCTTGATGATTCAAAATATAAAGTTACAAATAATTCTGAATTTATTGCAATAAGCTCTGTTTCAGATGAGAATGATCGATATACAAAGATTCCACATCCAAGCTATGAATTTAAAATTCCAATTGAATTACTAAATCGTTCTGATAACTATGGATTCTACCTTTCAGTTTATGATGCAAGTTTGGATAAATATTATTCATGGCCTAAAAATTCAACACAACAAAATTCATCAGATATTCCACTTCCATCGCAGTGGGGTGATATTGTCTCCCCTGACAAATCGCTTCCAGAATTGAATCTACCAATTCTAATATTTACTGCATCAATTTTTACAATTATTCTAATACAACTAAAAATCAAGACTAGAATTTTTGATTCTTTCAAATTTTGACATATTCAATGTCTACTTATTTTTTTAAATAATTAATTATTTGATTAAAATAAAATAAAAAGTGACAATCGTCTTTCCAAACTTCTAATATGTAGAAGTTGAAGATTGAGACGATAGTCCAGTTGAAGTTGGTACAGATGGGAATTTGTCTCCAATCTGTTGCTCTGCTACTGCAGATGCTTCTTGAAGGATTCTTTCGGTTTCCTCACTTGAAGCGCCAGTCTCCATGCTAAATGAGTCTCCTGCCAAGGAGTCCATCATTAGACCATTGAGTGTCTGTGTCATGGAATTCAATTCTGAGTCTGCTTCAGGCATGAATCTTCCTAGTGATGACTTCAATCCCTTCATTGTTGACATCGCTGGGCCGATTGCTACCATAGCATCGCCTAGATCATGAATAGTTGTCAGTCTTAATTGGACTTGTTCCAATGACATTCTTGCATTGCCGAGCATCTTTGTAACCTTACGAATTTCAGCTAATTCGTTTGACAAAACTCTGCTTGTACTGGTATCATGTTGCTGCATTGCAGTCACGACTCTTTGGAAGAGTTGCGCGTCTCTTTCACGGAGTTTTCCAAGCATCGAGTCCATTTTTGATATCTGGACTTGTAGTTTGTTTACTGCCGTTTGGATTCGTGGTTTTAATGCACCTTGAGGTTTTATAGTCTCACGGAGTTTATCGGTTACACCTGGTGTCTCTTGTCGAGCCCAAGTTTTATCGAAGTTTGGCATGTCAGGTGATTTAGAAGTTAGCTCTTAATGGACAGAGTAAATTTAGATAAACATTAGAGTAAATTTAGCTAACAAACTAATTCTAGGTAAAGATTTAACAAATTATGGTTAGAATTGTAGTTTTTGATTCTGGATTAGGCTCGTTATCAATAATTACTGCAATACAAAAAATCTGTAAATCAGAGATTATCTACTTTGCAGACCAGAAAAATTTTCCTTATGGGAAAAAATCTAAAAAAGAATTAGAATTGATAATTAAAAAAACTTTGAATCTCTTAGAAGAAAAATTTTTCCCAGATCTAATTGTAATGGCATCAAATACACCAAGTTTAATGGTAAAAACTAAAAATAAAAAAATAATCAAAGTATATCCTCCTCTTAGAGAAGCTATGAATCTTTCTAAGACAAAAAATATTGCACTATTCGGAACAAAAACTGTTGTTGCAAGTAAGAGCTTATCAATTTATATAAAAAAATTTAATTTTCCTAAAGATAGTAAAATTTACAAAATAAATTCTTCATTGCTTGTTAATCTTGTAGAATCAAATAAATTTATCACAAATAAATCAATTAGTAGAAAAATCATCAAAAAAACTCTTAATAACATTTTAAAAAACAAAATAGATGTAGCTACTTTATCAAGCACTCACTTATCTTTTTTAAAACCATTGTTAGAGTTGGAATTTCCAAAAGTAACGTTTGTTGATCCTTCCGATATAGTAGCACATAAAGTACTTGTAAATATTAAAAACAATAACTCCAAGAAAAATACAATTAAGATTTTTACATCTGGAAATGTAAAACAATTCCAAAATAATTTAATTAAACTTGGGATAAGGAATAAAGTTAATTTTTTGTCTACTTGACTTTAGCCTTTCTATATCCGTGACTAAACTTTTTATCATATAATTTTGAATACTCGTAGGTTTTAGGATCAATTACATCGCTAATAATTACAATTGCTGTTCTTGTTATTTTTTCATCTCTTACTTTTTTTACAATATCCTCAAGTGTTCCTTTGATAATTTTTTGATCATCCCAACTTGCTCTATAAATTACAGCAACAGGCGTTGATTTTTTATATCCGCCTGCAATTGATTCTTTTACAATATTTGAAAGCAAATGAACACTAAGATAAAAAATCAAAGTTGCTTTGTGTTTTGCAAGCTCTGAAATTTTTTCTCGTTTTGGAACTTTTGTTCTAGACTCTGCTCTTGTAACAATAATTGTTTGAGTTACTCCTGGAAGTGTTAATTGCGTTCCAAGTGCAGCAGCTGATGCTAAAAATGCAGTAATGCCTGGAATGACTATTGACTCAATTCCTTTTTGTTCTAAATTATCTATTTGTTCCTTGATTGCTCCATAAATTGATGGATCACCATCATGTAATCTGACAACTAGCTTGTTGTTCTTTGAGTTATTGTAAAGTAGATCAAAAATTTCTTCTCTTACTAACCCAGATGCATCATGTAATTTGCCTTTTTTACATAATTTAAGAATTGGAGGAGGAATTAGTGAACCAGAATAAACTACAATGTCTGCTTTTTGAATTAATTTTTTGGCTTTAACAGTTATTAATTCTGGATCTCCTGGACCGCATCCAACAAAATATACCCTAGACACGTTTTACCACCAAAATCGAAAAATATTTTGTAGTTAATGTTCCATCATTAACTTCACCCAATGTTAATTTTCTAATAATTTCGTTTTCTGTTCCTAGATCTTGTCCAATTGCAAAAATAGAATTATCTGGAAAACCAGATTCTTTTAACAAATCAATCACTTTGTCAAAATATCTTCCATCTTTTAAAAAAACCATTGTTTCAGAATTTTTTGCAATTTCTTTTACTGTACTTAAATCATAACATGATGGAATAATTGCAACTTTTTCTGAACCCTCTGCAATACTTATTCCAACTTTTGCAGCAAATGTAAACATAGAAACAATTCCAGGAATGACACTGATTTTTATTTCTGGATGATTCAATTCAATATCTTTATGCATGTAAATCCAAGTGCTGTATAGATATGGATCTCCAATTGTAAGATAAACAACATTTTTTCCTGTTAAAACTTTTTCTGCCATGATCTTTGCATTTTTTTTCCAAGTTGCTTCAAGCACATCTTTATCTTTAGTCATTGGAAAGATCAATTTTACTATCTCTTGGTTTTTTGATTTATCAATTAATGATGATACTATAGATAATGCTATGCTTGGTCTATCTTCACCTGATGCAGGACACATTATAGTGTCGGCATTTTGAATTGCTTTAGCTGCCTTTACCGTAAGCAGTTCAGGATCTCCAGGACCTACTCCTATTCCAATTAATTCAGGCATAAAAATTCTAGTTTTATCCCCAATTAAAAATCTAGATTAAACTTTAGTTGCAGAAATTATTGTAACTGGATTTCTAGCAAGCATCATTGTACCTGTTGAGGTCTTTCTACTCTTAGAAATAGTTATTTGAGTCAAATCTATTGAATTAAATTTTAACTTCTCAATAATTTGTAAGACTGAATACAATGTCTCTATTAATATTACTCCAATTACTATTCTTCCACCAGATTTTAGTTTGTCTTGACATATCTTTACGATATCTTCTGTATCTCCACCAGTTCCTCCTATGAATATTGCATCAGCTTGTTCTAATTCAATGATCTTTTCTTTTGCATTTCCAAGAATTACAGAAATATTTGTTAATCCAAACTTTTCAACATTTCTTTTTGTTAATTCAATTGCACTAGGATCATAATCTATTGCAATTACTTTTCCTGATTCAATTTGAATAGCTGCTTCAATTGATATAGAGCCACTCCCACATCCAATATCATATACAGTATATCCAGGACAAAGTCTTGCCTTACTAATTTGTACAACTCTTACCTCTTCTTTTGTAATAGGTACATTTTCTGTACGCTCAAAGAATTCATCTGGAATTCCAGGTGTTTTATAATTCCACATAAACCAAACCTAGCATTTTTTATGAAATTGGAATAATGCCTGTTGTAACACTGCCAGCATGTACAATAGTATATGTCAGAATCCAAACAAATAGGTATAAGAAAATATAACTTCCTATTCCCTGTGTTACAATTTTTTTTCTATCAGATGATGGTAATTGCATGTTCATTGACTTTGCAATAAATATAGTTACAATAAACACGATGATCATAAATGCAATTGATGCCCATCTTCTCTCTTCTCCTTGAATATCTTCAAAGATAAAAGTTGCAATAGTACCAGCAATTACTGCACAAGCAACTCTTAACCAAAATAATCTGTTTAATTTCTTGTCTTTTTCACTTTTTTCTTCTTGATTTATGGTAGGTTCTGATGCTGAAGCATCATTTGATTCTGTCTCTGGGATCTTGTTATTTTCCTCATTAGTTGACTCTTTTTTAGAGTCTTTAGGATCAGGGGTTGGTGCAGATTTCTTTTTTTTAAATTTTGCCAAGTAAATTTCTAGGTTGACTTCATTAAGCCTTGTTTAAAATCTTTGGTCATAAAACGAGCATAAAAGAGAGTAAGAGTATAATTTCAGATATTGAATAGATTATTGTGACTCTTGCAGGAATAGAACTTCGGTATTTAGTAAATCAAATCTCAGACGCAACACAGGACTACTATGTCAGTAACATCTATGGTGTAACAAAAGATAGTATATTGTTCAAACTTCATCATACTGAAAAACCAGATCTTTTTATGATGTTATCTACATCTGGTGTTTGGCTAACCACTGTTAAAATTGATCAGATGGAACCAAATAGATTGCTAAAACGATTACGAAGTGATCTTTTACGATTAAAAATAAAAAAAATAGAACAAATAGCATCAGAACGAATTGCCTATTTTACATTTGCAGGATTTGATAAGGAATATGTAATCGTAGCAGAATTTTTTGGCGAAGGAAATATCTTACTATGTAACAATGAAATGAAAATACTTGCATTACAACATTCTATTGATGTAAGACATAGAAAGCTTGGTGTTGGTTTGGTATATACCCCACCACCTCTAAATGGTTTAGATGTAATTAAAGTAACAGAGAATGACTTTGAAGAATTAAAGACATCTGATTTAGCTGCTGCAAAATGGCTTGGACGTACATTAGGATTACCAAAAAAATATGTTGAAGGAATATTTGAAATGTCTAATGTTGATTCAAAATGCATTGGAACTAATTTAACCGCTGAACAAATAAAAAAACTATATGATACAACAAAAAATATTGTTACAAATGTTGTTACTGGTAAACATGAACCAGTAATTATTAGAGATGAAAAAACTGAAATCATTCCTGTTAGATTAGGAAACTTGGATAACAAATGTACTGTTGTTAACAGCTTTATTGAAGGATTAGATACTGTTTTTACAGAAAATATTGTAGAGGTTGGTAAATCAATTCAAGCTGGTGGTTCTGATAAAAAAATAAAAGAACTCGAAACTCAGCTTTCTGAACAAGAAAAAGCAATTGATACAGTAAAAGAAAAATCAAGTCATATAACTAATACTGCTAATTCGCTTTTTGAAATGATTTCAAAAGGTATTACATCAATTGAAGATATACGAGCTCAGGAAATTTTATCAGCTCACAATGCAAAATTGATTAAAGAAAAAGGTATAACGCTTATCTTAATTGATGATGAAAAAATAAAGATAAATACACAGTCATCATTGCAATCAATTGCATCCATATTATTTAATGAAGCAAAACGTAAATCTGCTGCAATAAAATCAATTGAACAGATTAAAATCAATACACAAAAGAAATTATCAAAGATACAAAATAAAGCTGAAACTGAAAAAGATTCAGTTTCGTTTACAGAGATTAGAAAGAAAAATTGGTATGAAAGATACCGATGGTTCTTTACATCTGATGGGATTCTTGCCATAGGTGGTAGAGATGCGCCTTCAAACTCTGCTGTAGTAAGAAAACATTTAGAAAAAAACGATAAAATATTTCATGGTGATATTTTTGGTTCACCTTTTTTTATTCTAAAGAATGCTGACAATCCACCTACAGCTAGTTTAAACGAAGTTGCTCATGCAACTGTTTGTTTTAGCAGAGCATGGAGAGAAGGTATGTATGGTGTTAGTGCATTTTGGGTAAATCCAGAACAAGTAAAAAAATCAGCACCCAGTGGACAATTTCTACCAAAAGGATCTTTTACAATAGAAGGACAACGAAATTTTGTAAAGATATCTACTCTCAAATTAGCTGTTGGAATAATTCCACAAGGAGATGATTATGTTTTGACTAGTGGACCGCCTGACACAATTAAAAAAAATTCTATTTGTTATGTGATAATTGAGCCACATGGATTGGAAATGGTAGACGCTGCAAAAAAAATTAGATTAGAGTTTTTAAAATTAGAAGAAGAGATTACAAAGAAAATAAACATTGATGATTTTGTTCGCGTACTTCCAGCAGGAGCAAGTCAGATTACAGAAATAGGATTAGGGGATGCTGCTTAACACAGAAAACACTCCTTTGTTTTTTGTAGATGCAATGTTAGGAAATATTGCTAGAAAACTAAGACTATTAGGCTATGACACTACATATTTTCCAGATATTGATGATACAAAATTAATTGATACAGCAATTAAAGAAAAAAGAATAATCATTTCAAAAGATAATGAACTAATTTTACAAGCACAAAAATATAATCTACAAATAATTCATATCACTAAACAAAAGCAGATTGAGCAATTTTTTGAAATAACTAATAAAGTACACTTGAAAAATTTTAAAATAAATGGAAATGTAGCACGATGTACAAAATGTAATTCACTAACAGAACCAATTGATAAAAATAATTACAAAGAAAAGATACCGCTAGGAGTTTTTAATTTAAATGAAAACTATTGGAGATGTAAAAGTTGTGAGAAGATCTATTGGGAAGGTACACATATTAAAAATTTGTAAGTATTTGTAGGTAAGATCAATGAAAGATTATAATAATTTATCAAAAGAAGATGGTAAACTTCTTGTAAGTACGGCAAGAAAAATTGTTACTGAATATATTAAAAATAATACAAAACTAAAACTTGAAAATGAATTTAAAAATAATTTTTCATTTAAATCTGGAGTATTTGTAACATTAAATAATAAACAAGGATTACGTGGTTGCATAGGTTATCCCTTACCAAATAAATTATTGTATGATGCATTATATGATGCAGCAATTTCTGCTGCAACAAAAGATCCAAGATTTCCTCCTGTTAAAGATAAAGATCTAAATTCAATAATATTTGAAGTAACTGTATTAACTTCACCAAAAAAAATTATTGTAAATAACCCTGATGAATATTTATCAAAGATCAAAGTAGGAAGAGATGGTTTAATTGTCAAGAATGGATATCATTCTGGATTACTTTTACCACAAGTTCCAGTTGATTACAATTGGAATGAAAAAGAATTTCTTGAACACACTTGCGAAAAAGCTGGACTATCAAAAGATTCATGGAAAGATCCAACAACTATCATTGAATCATTTGAAGGAATTATTTTCAAAGAATATCATAATTAATTATACAATAATAAAAAATATTTCAATTATTTAATTATGTTTTAAAATACAACTAACATTATTCCAAATAATAATTTTTTAAATTATGATGATCCTGAAAATTAAACACATGAAATTTACTCAAATAATTCTCTTGTAAATTATTTTAAAAAATTAAGATCTTAAATTTTATATGAATTATTTTTTGTTTTATTTCTGATAAAACTTGGATAAAATACATGATCCAAAAAGGAACTAGAAATTAACCCAATTTCCATACTGGAATCGTTTCTAGTATCACACTTCCAGCCTCTTTATTGTTTTTCCCAAAGTAATTTTGTTTGGTGTAGAAGAAGATGAGGTGGATACATTAGACTATCCTATAGATAGTACTATTGATTTTTTCAATCCCCTAGACAACAGTCTACACCAAATTTTTGCAAATCAATTTCTACACCAAGATATTTTTGCAACTTTTTGTGTTGGGGGATTTTTTTAATTGAAGTCAATTTTATCTCTCTTCATAATTGCATTTTTGATCACTTCAAGCATTCCATTTGGATTTGCTGATCATCATATTGACATCACCGTTCCAGATAATTCAGAATCTTCATCAACACAATCTAAAATCATTTCAGTTTCTTTGGATGAAAACATTGGTCTTGAATCTAACAAACCAGCTGATGATAAATCAATTGAATCTGCAAATGTTATTGATGAACAAGATTCTTTTACAAAATTTGTATTTTTTTCTGAAAGCTTGGATATTAAATCATCTTTAGTAGAAAATCAAATTTATTTGAAACCATTTGTAGTACAACCACAAACAAACATTGATAGAATTTCTCAAATTGACAAACTAAAGGATAGAAAAAAGAATTCAATGTTGGAATTATTTTTAGATGATGACTTTAATTCACAACCATTTGATATACAATTGCAATCATTTAATTTAGAAAATCTTTTTAATATATTCAATTTTGAGTCATTTTTAGAATTCTCTGATCAAAATAACCTACTTGATGAATTTTCTACGTTAAATAATCCTCTATCTGTTGAATATGAAAATAATTTTTCTTTTAATTTTGAAAATCTTTTTAACTTAACAGTTTCTGAAACTGAATCTCAATTTGTTTTAATTCTTTTTGTTCCTTTTGTTGTATTTTTATTTTTATATTTTGAAGATTTTGAATTTAAAATTAGAAAACTTCGTCAACCATTATCTTTTGTTTTTGCATTACTTATCTTATCAACACTTGTAATTACTCCATATACAATTTCATCATCTTATTGGCCAATGGCTTATGCCGAGATTTCTGATAATACAACTGCCTCAGCAGACACTTCATCTTCTTCTACACCAGCTGAAGACAATGTTGCTGAGGCTACAACCTCATCTAATGTTACAAATTACACTAATACAACTGCCTCAGCAGACACTTCATCTTCTTCTACACCAGCTGAAGACAATGTTGCTGAGGCTACAACCTCATCTAATGTTACAAATTACACTAATACAACTGCCTCAGCAGACACTTCATCT
>NZ_JAILWF010000011.1 GCF_025699065.1 Nitrosarchaeum sp.
GGCATACTCAACAGCACAGGCATACTCAACAGCACAGGCATACTCAACAGCACAGGCATACTCAACAGCACAGGCATACTCAACAGCACAGGCATACTCAACAGCACAGGCATACTCAACAGCACAGGCATACTCAACAGCACAGTTCCAGTAGTCATTCCTAACGCCACTGAATCCTGGAAATTTGACAAAGCCGTAAATGGCTCCAGATTCATAGGTGACGTTCACATTCAGGAAGCCTATTCTAGCCTTATTTTAGATGGGGAAGGTTACCTCTCAAATAGCGGAAATTCCACAAATAACATCCAAAATCTCTCAATTACTGCCTGGGTAAATCCTGATTATGTAGGCGGATCTGCCGAATTTACGGTAATTTCCAAAGAAAAGTCATTTGCCTTGACCATTAACAACAATTTGGCACCTAAACATATAGCCAAATTTGCAGTATTTGATGGTATAAAATGGCACTCAGTAGAATCTACCTCCAAAATTGGCGATGATTGGTCACATATTGCTGCCACCTTTAATGGAACAACCCTTTCAATTTACACAAATGGCACGCTATCTAACGTTTCAACTGTACAAACCATCTCAATGAATCTAAAAGGCCAACTAGAAATAAAAACAATTGAGACAGCAAATTCTACTTCCGATGTAATTGTTGGCGCATCACTTGAGAATCACAGATCAGTAGATGAAGTAACAAAACAATTCCACGGGAAGATAAAAGAGATCAACATCTTTGGTGTATATCTTAGTGCAGCACAAATTGCAGAAATTTATTTGCAGACATTGCCAATGATACAATCATTACACAATAATACAATAGTAGAAATAATTGAGGAAGATATAACTGCAATTGATGTACTTGCACCAAAAATAATTACAAACTCTACAAACATTAACATTGATACAACAAACATTAATGCAACAGACATCAATATCAATGCAACAAGTGTAGATGATGCTAATGCAACTTCAATGTTTACATTCAATACTACAGAAAGTTACATCCCAATAGTAGAAGAAACATTAAACAAAGATCTTAACAGATTAACAATCTCTACATGGATTAATCCAGATTATTCATCTGGCTCTGCAGAATTTACAGTTGTATCAAAGGAAAGTTCATTTGTTCTTGGAATAAACAATGTTTATTCACCACAAAAAGTTGCAACATTTGCAGTATTTGATGGTGTTGAATGGACAAAAATTACTGGAACAACACAAATTACTGATTGGACTAATCTTGTTGCAGTAATTAATGGAACAAACATTTCACTTTATGTAAATGGCAATCTAGAAGCACAATCAACACTTGAGGATTCATTTTCAATCTCTGAAGGTGATGTCATTCCAATCCCAGCTGAAATTGCAGTAAACGAATCTGACTTGATAATTGGTGCATATCTTAATACACTTAGAAGCAGAATTACTTTGTCAAATCATTTCTCAGGTGTCATTGACGATGTCTTAATCTACAAAAAGGCCTTATCTCAGGCACAAATTAATGATATTTACGCAGGATATCTTACACCTTCAACTAACAATGAAATTCCATTTGAGTCTGATTTATTGTCATTTGCAGATGAAATTGCAGTATTCTTAAACAATTCAACTGAATCAATCTATGTTCTTCCACTTGATATTGATTCTACTGTTCCATTAGATGTTCAATCCCTTTCATTTGCAGATTATGTAACATACAAAGTAAATGGCCCAGCAGGCGATTCAAACAATTCAACAATTGAAATCATGACGTTTTCAGATGTTGTCGTTGCCATAATAATTCCAGCAAATTCAATAATTAATGACAATTCAACAATTGGAATTTCTGATTTATTATCACTTACCGATATAATCTCAACAACACTAAATGGTGATAATATAATTGAACTTTCAGAAATTTTATCAATTAACGCTATAGTTGTAAATCAAGACAATAAGACTGAAATAAATTTGGAAATCATTCCAAAACTAACATCTGTCAAAGAAAGCTATCTGATTACGGAAGAAGTTGAATTTGAATTTGAGTTCTATAATTCTGATGTAATGCTTGTAGATGAAAAACAAAAAATAGAAAATGCTACAGAACTAATTACAAATGAACTTGAGCAAAGTCTTAAAGACATTGAAAATGAAATTGATGTAACAACCTCTGAAACCAATAATAAATCTGCAGTAACCGACATTATTTCAAACATTGAAAGTCTATTTTTAATACAAACAGCTGAAGCTGCAAAATTAGGCGATGATGATATTACTAAATTAGATATTAACGAAGTAAAAATACATGTTAAAGAATTAAAAGATAAAGTAAAAGAACTATCTGACAATAATGATCTTAATAAAGAACAACTCAAAGAAATTAAAGAACAATTAAAGACTGTAACAAAGCAAATCAAATCAGTAGTAAAGAATCTTGAAAAGAACAATCTAGATGACAGTGCTCAAAGATTAGATGAAATCATAGATACAATAGAGGAAACTGCTGGAATTGAGCCTATTCAGACAGGTGAATGGAAGGACTCTAGAAATACAATTGTTACGCAAATTTACGATCCTCAAGGTAACCTAGTCAATACTGTAACAAAATATGAGAAAGTAATGGAAGGAAAATTCAATCTCAAGCTCTCAATTGATAGCAACAACAAACCAGGAATATACAAGATCAAAACTATCTTTATTGTAGATGGTCAGAGACATGAGACAGAAAATGAATTTGCATGGGGTCTAGTTTCACTTAACACCAAAAAGAGCATCTACAAACCAGGTGATACTGCCGACTTTGTAATTGTTGTATTGGATTCTGAAGGTCATCCTGTTTGCAATGCAAATCTCTCAATGAATGTAACATCACCTTCTGGAATGATTGATTACTTGGATAGTAATGGTATAGTACCAAATGAAGAATGTGGTCTTTATGATGCTCAGTATATTACATCTGTAAATGGCACATACAAAGTAGACATTCATGCATCTGCATCTGGAATCAATACTAACTTTAGTACAACATTTGATGCACAAGAATTCTATGAATTTGATATTACTAGAACAGCACAAAGCAAGATAGATCCAACAATAAATCCTAACTTATTTGATGTCAGAATTGATATTGAATCATTTACTGACGCTGATACATTAGAACTCAAAGAGAAAATACCTGCAGTGTTTAATGTTGTTTCTGATGCTGATATACAAACAATAGGAGATACAAAGATCCTGACATGGACAAAGAATCTAATAGAAAACAAGACATATGTGGAATATTCCTATTCTATTCCACTAGTATTTCCACAACTTTACTCCCTAGGTCCTCTTGAGATTAATTCAGGCGAGTTTGTTGAAGCAAGACCATGGTTTGTAGCTGCAGATCCAGCCCCTTCATTTACAAAACTGTATCTTAGAAATGTACTTGCATCTCCAACTCCAACTGCAGGCGAGAAATCTGCAGTATTACCTACTGTTGCTGGAGTGTTAAATTCAGGTGATTTTGAAACACGTTCACTATTGCCTGATATCGGTACTTCACAAACCACCTCTACTTACTTTGATGGGTCAACTACCACCCATAGAGATAGCTACATGTCACGATTTTCTTCATTACCTCTTGCTGCACAAACAATAGGTGCTGGCACTTGGACATTTGGATATAATTCAATTCAAGGAAATAACGGTGCCAATTCAGAATATGTACTGTCTGTCTATGTTTGGAGACCAAGTAACAACTCTGTAGTAGGATATGTCTATGATTCTGATACTGTAGTTGGAGCAGAAGGTGGTACCAGCAAATCTGGAAAAGTAGGAACCTTCTCTGGAAGTTCAGTTACTGCACAAGCGGGAGATATTCTTGTATTGGAAGTCTGGGTTCATCAAGCAACTCAGAGATCTAATAACGATCTTATCACATTTTATTATGACGGAACAACAGAACCAACTAATGGATCAACTGAGGCATCCACTGCAAGCTATCTTTCTGCTCCTGTAGGATTAACATTCCAAAATGGTGGCACTCGTTTGTATTTCAGAGATGTAACAGCACCAATTACTCCAACTGCAGGTGAGAAATCTACAGCGTTACCAGTTGGAACATCAAACCTTAACTCTGGTACTACTGAGACTCGTTCATTACAATCTAAAATTGGAACTACCCAACAAACAATTACTATTGGAGATGGTACATCCACAGGACACACAGATAGCTACATTGCAAGATTCTCCTCATATCCTCTTGCAGCTCAAACAATTGGTGCTGGAACCTGGAGAATAGGTGCTAATGCTGCAGAAGCTAACGCAGGTGCAAATGCATTCTTTGCATTTTCTGTTTATGTCTGGAGACCAAGTAACAACTCTGTAGTAGGATATGTTTATGATTCTGATACTGCACTTTCAACAGAATTTGGTAATAATGTAGCAAGTACAAAACACGGAAAAGTAATAACTTTCTCTGGAAGTTCAGTTACTGCACAAGAAGGAGATGTTCTTGTTACTGAAATATGGTCACATGCAACTACTGCACGATCTAATAATGATATACTAACATTTTATTTTGGCGGAACAACACTACCAACTTCTGGATCAACTGAAGCATCTTCTGCAAGCTATATTGATATTCCGCATGTTCTACTCTATAGTATCAGTAAAACAGAATCTCTGGGTATTGCCGATTCTGTCATTGCATCTCGTACTCGTACTGTTTCTTTTACTGAATCGTTACCACTAAATGATGGAGCAATCAGTTATGATAAATCTAGAACAAAGATTGTTTTCCTTAGCGGTGCAGACACTGCTGAGGTGGGCGTAGACATTGACAGCACTTCTGATGTTGATATTTTATGGAATGTACAAAACAAGACCAACGGATTTGGACATACAGCTGGAACCAAAGACATCATCGTTCCAGCTGACGGTGTTTACAGAGTATCTTATGGTCTTTCAATAACTACGACAGGTACAAACAGATACGAAGCAATTTCACATGTGAATGTAAACGGTGGCAATTCAGGTTCATGTTATGATTCTGGATATGCTAGAGGTGCAGATAGCTCCTTTGATGTAGCCCTAAAAGCAGAATGTCTGCTGGATCTTTCTCAGGGTGATACTGTAAGCATTGCCGCAAGAAGAGAATCTACTGTTACTGGCATGAATCCACAACTAAACGCAGCATCAAGCTGGTTCCAAATACAGCAAATAACAAATCCAAATGTAATAATCTTGCACGAAGCAACAGGTGGAGATACACTTTCTACTGAAGGTGGAACACTTGACCTTACATGGGATACTGAAGACAGAAAGGATACGCCATTTGAACACCAGTCTGGATCATCAGATGTCAAAGTTCTCTTTGATGGACTGTATAGAGTTTCATACAGCGTAAAGCATAGTGCCTCTGGCAGTATTAGAACAGGTACTGGTGGTGCAATCCAAATACAGCCAGAAGGCGGTTCATTTACAAACGCTACTAGCGGATGGAGCTCTGCATATCTTCGAATGGCTAGCGGAATAGATGAAGCAGCACTCGCAGCATCTACCATCTTGAATCTAAATTCAAAAGATACCATCAAACTTGTCTTAATTGATACTGATCAATCTATTGGGTCTACTAGAACTGCTGATGGCGGTGCTATGCACTTTGACATAGAATTTTTGGGCACTAGCGACGTTCAAGCATTAATTGTACATGATGCAGAAGGCGGAGATGATCTTGATGTTGGTACAGAGTTTTCTAGTGTTAACCAATTCTGGGACACTGCAGATCTAGTAAATAGCGACTTTGCATTTACACCCGTAAGTGATACCATTACCATCAACACTGATGGTCTTTATCACGTTGCATACACTACATTTGTAGAAAGAGCAGCAGTTGCCAATAGATTTGAATTTGCATCAGAAATTCTAGTCAATGATATTCCACAGAAAGTTTGTATTGGTTCTGGCTTTGCAAGAGGTGCTCAAGGTGGAAATGATGTGCTAGAAAGTGCTGCAGAGTCTAGCTGCTATGTTGATCTCAAGTCAGGCGATACTTTAAAGCTAAGAATCACAAAGACTAGTGACACAAGTAACAATGTTGCATTAACAGTTAGCAACAGAACCTCCTTTGTTGCACAAAACATGGACTTTAGAACAGACAAGGCAGCATACAAAGTTACATTAAAAGAAACTTTGCCAATCAACGATGGAACAGTAACTACAAGCAGAGTCTCATTTGCATTACTAGCAGAATCAATATCACTTAATGATGTTGTTGCTATAACGATTATCGGAGCTGCTGGTGAATTTAATGTATTTTTGGATGAATCATTATCTCTTAATGATGATATTTTTGTAAAGAATTTAGTTAGTAAAGCATTCCTAGAAGAATCATTATCAATTAATGATGGAACAGTCAACTCTGATCAATATGCTACAAAATTGATCTTCCTTAGCGGTGCAGACACTGCTGAGGTGGGCGTAGACATTGACAGCACTTCTGATGTTGATATTTTATGGAACGTGCAAAACAGAACAAATGGATTTGGACATACAGTTGGAACCAAAGACATCATTGTTCCAGCTGACGGTGTTTACAGGGTATCTTATGGTCTTTCGATAACTACGACAGGTACAGACAGATACACTGCAATTTCACATGTGAATGTAAACGGTGGCAATTCAGGTTCATGTTATGATTCTGGATATAACAGAGGTGCATCAAGCTCCTTTGATTCAACTGTAAAAGCAGAATGTCTACTGGATCTTTCTCAGGGTGATACTGTAAGCATTGCTGCAAGAAGAACATCAACAGCAACTGGCATGAATCCGCAGCTAAATGCAGCATCAAGCTGGTTCCAAATACAGCAAATAACAAATCCAAATGTAATAATCTTGCACGAAGCAACAGGTGGAGATACACTTTCTACTGAAGGTGAAACACTTGACCTTACATGGGATACTGAAGACAGAAAGGATACGCCATTTGAACACCAGTCTGGATCATCAGATGTCAAAGTTCTCTTTGATGGACTGTATAGAGTTTCATACAGCGTAGAGCATAATACTAGTACTAATCAAAGAACAGGTACTGGTGGTGCAATCCAAATACAGCCAGAAGGCGGTTCATTTACAAACGCTACTAGCGGATGGAGCTCTGCATATCTTAGAACCAACACAGGTGGTACTTTTGCAGCACTCGCAGCATCTACCATCTTGAATCTAAATGCACAAGATACCATCAAACTTGTCTTAATTGATACTGATCAAAATTCAGCATCTGACAGAACTGTTAATGGCGGTGCTATGCACTTTGACATAGAATTTTTGGGCACTAGCGACGTTCAAGCATTAATTGTACATGATGCAGAAGGCGGAGATGATCTTGATGTTGGTTCTGAATTTTCTAATGTCAATCAATTCTGGGACACTGCTGATCTAGTAGATAGTGACTTTGCATTTACGCCAGTAAGTGACACCATTACCATCAATACTGATGGTCTTTATCACGTTGCATACACTACATTTGTAGAAAGAGCAGCAGTTGATAATAGATTTGAATTTACATCCGAAATTCTAGTCAATGATGTACCAAAGAAAGTCTGTATTGGAGGCGGATATGCAAGAGGTTCTCAAGGCTCATCTGACGTCCTAGAAAGTGCTGCAGAGTCTAGCTGCTATGTTGATCTCAAGTCAGGCGATACTTTAAAACTAAGAATCACAAAGACCAGTGATACTGCTGATGATGTTGCATTAACAGTTAGCAACAGAACCTCCTTTGTTGCACAAAACATGGACTTTAGAACAGACAAGGCAGCATACAAAGTTACATTAAAAGAATCATTAGCACTTGATGACGGCACAGTATTTACTAGTGTATTTGCAGGAATCTCTTTAAGCGAATCTCTATCTTTTGCTGATTCTGTAAATGCTTTGCCTAGTGTGATCTCTCTAACTGAATTGCTATCATTTAATGATGGAACAATAGATGCAGGTTTTGCGTCTCAATATGTTACAGCGTATGCATTTCCTTCATCAACTACTGATAGTACATGTGGAAATCCTACTCGTGTAACAGCTGATGATGATTCAAATGCTGATTGTACAGATAATGAAATACTTGTACTAAAGAATTTTGGGTTTACAACTGGTACTGGCGGTGGCTTACAAATTCCATCTGATGCTTACATTAAAGGAATTGAATTTAAAATTGAAGGATTCTTAAATGATGGTGCACCAGCCGGCGGAGTTACAGATGTAACTTTATACAATGATCTTGGAAACTTGCATTCAAGTGGAAACACAACATCCCATGTTATTTTTAATTCCACACCTGGAACAGTTCATATCTTTGGTGGACCAACATCTCTTCATGGTTTTGATGGATTAACTGTATCAACTGTTACTGATCCTGATTTTGGTGCTAGACTAACATTTGCCATGACTGGAGGTGGTAATGATGATGATGCTATTGATTATGTGCAGATGAGAATTCATTTTAGAGTGCCAGTATTGTTTTTCTCATCACTCACAGAAAATCTATCACTACAAGACAACATTAATAGAAAAACTTCAGTATCTCTAACAGAATCACTATCCCTTGATGATACTATAAACACTATCCAAGCTGCTACAGTATCCCTCTCAGAATCATTAACCATCAATGACACAGTTACAAAGACAGCATCAGTATCCCTCTCAGAATCACTATCTCTCTCTGATGATACACAGTTTTTCCCAATGACATCTGGCACATTATTTGGTGAGAACTTTATATGTGGAACTTGGGAGTTTACTTCACATCAAACATTTGAGTTTAACACTGAACAGACAACATGTGATAATACTGCCAAGACAGTCTTATCTCCTACTGATTCAAATGCATACCCACTAGTTACATTCTATTTGCAAAATACTGGATTTACAAACGACATCCTAGTGACTGGCAAATCTATTGGAAACGATATCCATGCAACATTTACAGGGTTCACTGGAAATCTCAACTTTACACTAGTAGAAGTAACCCCAACAACAGGTGTAGAGATATCTGAGATTGATACTGTCTCATTTAACGGAATCCAAAATCTTGTAGGTAATGTTGATCTATCTGCTCTAAGCGGTACAATTCCGTCAGGTAGCTCATTTGGTATCAAAGTATCAATGAAATCATCTAATGTAGGCGGTGACACATTTGAAATAATTTGGGGCAAAGATGGTCATGCAAATCAAAGATTTATGGTTGATCTGATTATCAACAACAAAATTCAAGTAGAACTATTGGAAAATCTCAAACTTACAGATAAGGTAAACAAAAACATTCCAGTTAAACTCACAGAGAATCTATCCCTTAATGATGGACTAGATTATGACAGATTTGTTGCTCTTTCTCTCACAGAGAATCTATCTATTAATGACGGTACTATAATCACTGCAAAAAAATTAACTCTTTCTCTCTCAGAATCATTAACCATCAATGACACCATAACCAAGACAGCTTCAGTCTCTCTAGCAGAATCACTATCACTTGATGACACAGTTACAAAGACAGCATCAGTATCCCTCTCAGAATCATTAACCATCAATGACGCCATAACCAAGACAGCATCAGTATCCCTCTCAGAATCACTATCACTACAAGACACCATAACCAAGACAGCTTCAGTCTCTCTAGCAGAATCACTATCACTTGATGACACAGTTACAAAGACAGCATCAGTATCCCTCTCAGAATCATTAACCATCAATGACGCCATAACCAAGACAGCATCAGTATCCCTCTCAGAATCACTATCACTACAAGACACCATAACCAAGACAGCTTCAGTCTCTCTAGCAGAATCACTATCACTTGATGACACAGTTACAAAGACAGCATCAGTATCCCTCTCAGAATCATTAACCATCAATGACACCATAACCAAGACAGCATCAGTATCCCTCTCAGAATCATTAACCATCAATGACACCATAACCAAGACAGC